>NZ_JBEPCJ010000060.1:0-68104 GCF_040299565.1 Spirillospora sp. NPDC000708 | reverse complement strand
TGCCGGGGGGGGCCCCGGCGGGGGCCCCGCGGCCGCGCCCGGCCCCGCCCCGCCCCCCCAGCTCTACCCGGGCGCCGTGGGGGAGGGGGGCCCCGGCGCCCCCCCCCGCCCCCGCGGTCGGCACGCCGAGCAGCCGTCCCGTGACGGCGGTGTGCGAGAGCAGGGTGCCGCGCTCGACGACCAGCCCGGACGCGGCGATCATCAGGGAGAGCCAGCCGGGGTCGGTCTCGCGGGCGACGAGGATGCGGCCCGCGCAGTCGCCGGGCGGGACGCGCGGGTCCAGCACGATCTTGGCGCGGCCGCGGACCGTCCCGCCGCCGGACCCGAGCCCGCGCAGCGTGCCGTCCGCGCCGGCGTCGCCGGCCGGGCCGAGCGGGCGGGCGTGCCGCAGCGCGGCGGCGGCCGGGCGCGCGGCGGGCGCCGACAGCAGCGCGGGCGGGGGCGGCACGGCCCGGTTCCGGACGCGTTCGGCGCGCCGCAGCGCGGCGAGCCCGCGCAGGTCGCAGCCGGGCAGCGTGCCGTCGAACGCGCCGATGACCTCCTCCACGGTGAGGTCGGCGACGTCGAGCGGGTCGTCGAGCTGCCCGGCGGCGGCGAGCTCGCGGCCGAGCCGCCACATCACCTCGCGGGACAGCCCGAACAGCTGCGTACGGCAGAACCGGGCGTCCTCCCGCGCGCGCACGGACCAGCGCATCATGCCGAGCAGTACGCGCAGGACGGCCCGTCTGGCCGGGCCCGAGCAGGATTCGCGCAGCCTGCGGCGCGCCTCGGCCGCCGCGCGCGCCTCGGCCGCCCGGTTCGCGGCGACCGTCGCGCCCTGCCGGACGAGCGGCCGCAGGAGCGCGGCGGTCATCCAGGGCCGCTGCCGCGGTGTGGGCTCGTCGAGCTTGAGGTCGTGCACCGCGCGGTCGCCGTAGCGGCGCAGGTAGGCGCGCGCAGACGCGGCGAGGAGGGAGCCGTGCCGGCCCTCGGCGATGTCGTCCCAGACGGCCCGCAGATGCTCCTCGTCGGTGCGTCCGCCCAAGTCGTCGGCCAGCAGGGCCGCCTTGAGCGCGGGCACCTCGGCGGCGCGCTCGGCCAGCGCGATCGCGGCGCGGACGGCGGCGAGCGACCGGTTCTCCGGACCGCCGCACAGCAGCCCGGGCAGCGGCTCCGGCCCGGCGCCCGTCCAGCGGCGCAGCAGCGCGGTGGCCGCCCGCATGAGGAGCAGGCCGTAGACGCCGTTGGCGAGCGTGACGCCCCAGCGCACCGACACCTCGGCCCACACCCACCGGTACAGGGTGATCAGCTCGTCCGGGGAGTACTCGGCGAGCGGGCGGGACGCGGGGCCGCGGACGTCCGCCATCAGCGCGTCCCACCAGCGCAGGAACCGGGCGGTGGCGCGGCGGTGCCCCGCGGCGCGCCAGGCGAGCGCGGGCAGCGCGGCGGCGACGCGGGCGCGCGGCCACCGCCGGTCCGATCGCGCCTCGCCCGTGATGCCCATCCCTTCCTCCCAGCCCGCGCGGATCAGGTCGAAGACGGGCAGCTGCCCGTGCAGTTCCTGCCAGTCGTCCAGCCGGTAGTAGACGCGGCCGTCGAGGTGCCCGACCATCCGCGCGAGCCGGTGGCCGTTCGCGCGCAGCCGCCGCGCGGGCACGCCCATCCGCCGGTACAGGTCGGTGAAGGCGAGCTGGTAGAAGGCGCGCGCCTGCGAGTACGCCAGTGCGCCGGACACGCCGGGGAAGCTCTCGGTGATGTTGTGGTTGCCCCAGTGGACGCGCGGCCGCCCCTCGTCGGCGGTGGCGGCGGCCAGCGGGCGGGCCTGCACGAGGTGGACGGCGCCGTCGGGCGTGACGGTCCCCTCGATGTCCTGCGGGCGGCCGAACAGCCGCTCGACGCGCGCCGCGAGGCCGCTGATCTCCCTGGCCAGCTCGCCGGTGAGCACCGGCGCGGTGCGCAGGGCCTCCGGGACGGGGACGGTCCGCGGACCGTCGCCGCCTTCCTCCGGCGGCCCGACCATGCGGTGCTTGGTCACGACCTCCGCCTCGACGCGCCCGGTGCCGGGGTCGACGAAGAAGTGGTCGACGTCGGCCTTCTCCTGGACGACGCCCTCGCCGATGCCGTGCGCCGCGGCGATGACGTGCCGGTGCGTCCCGTCGCGGGGGTCGCGGGTGAAGGCGACGAACGACCGGGTTCCCGGGACCATCCGCTGGACGCCGACCGCGACCCGCGCGGCCGCCGGGTCGATCCCCCGGAACTCCCGGTAGCGGACGGCCTCGGCCTTGAACGCCGACGCCCAGCAGCGCGCCACCGCCTCCAGCAGCCCGTCGCGCCGGACGTACAGGAAGCTGTCGCTCAGCCCGGCGAACGGATCGTCCGCCGCGTCCTCGCCCCTCCCGTCCGGGCCGGGGACGGCGCACGCGCGCACCGCGACCGTCCCGCCCGTGCCCGCCGGCCCGCCGCCGGCCAGCTCGTCGAAACCCGCGAGCAGGCGGGCCGCGAGGGGACCGTCCGGGACGGCCGCCGCCAGCGCCTGCGCGGCGAACCCGCACCACTGCGCGGCCGGGACCGCCGAGCGCGGCGGCAGGCCGCCGCTCAGCGCGTCCAGCGCCCGGTCGAACTCCGACACGGGCACGCAGAAGAACTCCGGCACGGGGAAGCCCGCGTCCCGCAGCGTCTCCAGCCTGGCGAACTTGTGCCCGACCTCCCCCGCCCCCATCGATCCCGCCCCCATTGATCCCGTCCCCATCGATCCCGAGGTCATCGACCCGCTCACCACACCTTCGGCAGCACGCGCGCCCGTCCGGCGGCGTACGGCGGGTAGCCCGGAACGTCCCAGAGCGCCCGTTCCTCCACGCGGATCCGCCAGGCGACCGCCGCCGCGAGCAGCGCGAACGCGGCCACGGTGAGCGGTGCGAGGAAGAAGCAGGCGAAGGCGAGGTTGGCCAGCAGCATCCCCGCGTACGCCGGATGCCGGACGACCCGGTAGACGCCGCCGGTCACGACGCGGTGGCCGTCCTGCCGCACCACGTGGTGCGAGTAGAACCGCCCGAGCGTGCGGATCGCGGTCCGCCGCAGCGCGACCCCGGCGGCGAAGGCGACCGAGGCGAGAGCGGGGACCGCCGTCCACGGCGACGACGCCGGCCACGGGAACGGCCCGAGGGAGGCGGACGCGACCAGCAGGAGGCGGGCGAGCGCGTACGGCGGCAGGGTCCGCGCGTCCGCCGGGGACGCGGCGGCCCGCCGGAACGTCACCGGCGCCTCCAGCAGCAGCCACCCCAGGTACAGCGCGAGCATGACCGCCGGCGCGGCGCCGCCGCGCGGCGCGTGGACGGCGATCCCGGCCACGAGGAGGCCCGCGCCCGCGAGGAAGGCCGCGCGGGGCGCGAGCAGCAGGACCGTGTCGCGGACCGGTTCGCGCAGCGGATGGTTCATGACGACCGGGTCCGCTCGTAGCGCTCCGCGTCGACCGCGTACGCCTCGTAGGCCAGCGACCCGAGGTCGGCGCCCGTCGCGGCGTCCGCGAGGGTGGCCGCGCACCGGGACCGCGGCCCGGGCACCCGCGCGACCGGCCAGCGCAGCAGGAGCGGGACGGCCCCGTCCAGCCGGAACGGCACGTCCAGCCGCAGCGACACCCACAGCAGGCGCGCGTCCATCGGCCTGCCGTGCTCGCTGTGCTCCAGCAGCGTGGCGAACTGGCGGCCCGCCTCGACGATCTCCACGGGACTCCAGGCGGCCCGGTCCCTGCCCGGCGGCCGCAGCACGGCCGCCTCCACCGCGCCGCGCCCGCGCCGCACGGGCTCCCCCACCAGGATGTTCTCCGGACGGCGCCGGTGCACGAGGTCCGCGGGCGCCTGCCGGGACGGCGGGATCGCGGCGGGCGGGCGCCCTGGGCCGGGCGGCCCGGCCGCGGGGGCGTCGTCGTCGGTGAACGCGATGGAGCCCGCGCACACCTCCCGGGCCCCCTGCCGGGCGGCGACCGTCCAGGCGCGGTTGCGGCCGGGGACGGGACGGCACGACAGCGTGGTGCCGCGGTCGAGCTCGCAGAACCGGGTGAAGTCGAGCCCGGCCACCACCCGCCCGGCCCGCCGTCCGCGCGATCGCGCCGAGTCCGCGCGGACGGCGAGGTCCAGCATGCCGCTGAACAGCAGCATTCCCGGCACATGGTCGAGGGGGTGGTCGAAGTAGAAGGGATCGGACTCGTCGACGACCAGCTCGCGGAATCGTTCAATGACGGACGCGGCCATGCGCCCTCCCTCCATAATCGGCCCCATGCCCTTGCCCGGCGGCCCACGAAAAGGCCGCCCGGCACCCTTACCGGAAGCACAGGAAATCCAGCGGGACGGCCGTCATCTTGCTACAGAAATGCGCCCGGATGAACTGCACCCATGGGCAGTCCGGGCGGCACGGGTCTTCCCAGACCGGCAAGGCGCGGCCCACCGGACGCACCGCGCGGCGGGCACGGACCGCCCGGAACCCGCATGTCAGGAGCCACTTGCACGGACGGCCGCGGTCGGCCGGCCGGCGGCGGGCCCGGCCCCGTCCAGCCGGAATGCGGGCGGAATGCGCGCGTTTCCCGCCCTTCCGGCCGCGCGCTTTAAACGGGCAGTCGCACAAGATAGATTTTCAGATCAGGTTTCAATGATTCCGCGGACCGCCGTTCTTGTGACATGGCCCACAAATCATTTGGCAGAATGCGGCCACACGGAGCGGGGCCCGGCGCGGCGCCCGCTCGAAGCGTGCTACCACGCGGGGCCCCGCCCGGCTCCGTCCGGCTCCCCCGGCTCCGTCCGGCTCCCCCGGCTCCGTCCGGCTCCGTCCGGTCAGGCCGGAACGTGGTCCTTCTGCCGGCGCCAGTGCCGGTGCTTGGCGATCGCGTCGATGAACACGGCGCCGAAGCCGCCGCCGGGGCCGTGCCCGGTGACGACGCCGGCGTCCTCGACCGTGCCGTCCTCCGAGGTCTTCACCCCGGTGATCCCGGCCCGCTCCAGCAGCGCGGCGCCCTCGTCCAGCGCACCGATCGCCTTGCAGTGCACGAACGCCTCCGCGACGAAGTGCACCGCGTCGCCGTCCTGCGCGAGCGTCCGCACGCTGGCCTCTCCCCCGGGCACCAGCACCGCGTCGTAGAGGACGGACGCGACGGTCGGCATCGCGCGGGTCACCGAGACCTGCGCGCCGTTGGCGGCCTGGACGTGCCCGTCCTTCGCGGCGAGCACCTCGCACACCGCGCCCGCCTCGGTCAGCGCGTCGCCGACCGCGCCGACGGCCGCCGAGTCGACGCCGTCCGCCACCAGGATCGCGACCTTGCGGCCCCGCACCGACTCGGCGGGCGCGTTGTCCTGGCTGAGCGCGGGCGAGGTGCGGCCGTGGTTGGCGATCGGGGCGTCGGTGGGCGGCTCCACCCCCACGCCCTCGGCGACCCGCACCGCGAGGTCGTGGTCGACGTGGTTGAGCTGCGCGACCACGCCCTCCCGGATGTGCTTGTGCTCGCACTTGCCGAGCTCGAACCGGAACGCGCCGACGATGTGCTCCTTCTCCCAGTCGGACATGCTGTTCCAGAACAGCGTCGCCTGCGAGTAGTGGTCCTTGAAGCTCTCGCTCCGCTTGCGGATCTTCTCGCCGTCCACGCGCTCCTGGTAGTGGGTGAACGAGCCGGGTCCGCCGACCGCCGGGCAGCCGCCGCCGAGCGAGTTCTTGTGGTAGCTCGCCTGCCCCTGGTGCAGCTTCGTCTGGTGGTACCCGTCGCGCTGGTGGTTGCGGACGTCGGCGACCGGCTGGTTCACCGGGATCTGCGGGAAGTTCGGCCCGCCCAGCCGGATCAGCTGGGTGTCCAGGTAGGAGAACAGCCGGGCCTGCAGCAGCGGGTCGTTGGTGAAGTCGATGCCCGGCACGACGTTGCCGAGGTGGAAGGCGACCTGCTCGGTCTCGGCGAAGAAGTTGTCGGGGTTGCGGTCCAGCACCATCCGGCCGACCGGCCGCACCGGCACCTCCTCCTCCGGAATGATCTTGGTCGGGTCGAGCAGGTCGAACCCGAACCGGTGCTCGTCCTCCTCCGCCACCAGCTGCACGCCGAGCTCGTACTCGGGGAAGTCGCCGCCGTCGATGCGGTCCCACAGGTCGCGCCGGTTGAAGTCGGGGTCCTTGCCGGCGATCTTCTGCGTCTCGTCCCACGCGAGCGAGTGGGTGCCGAGCTTCGGCTTCCAGTGGAACTTCACGAACGTGCCGCGGCCCTCGGCGTTGACGAGCCGGAACGTGTGCACGCCGAACCCCTGCATCATCGCGAAGCTGCGCGGCAGCGCCCGGTCCGACATCAGCCACATCATCATGTGCATCGTCTCGGGCTGGAGCTGGACGAAGTCCCACAGCGTGTCGTGCGCGGACGACGCCTGCGGGATCTCGTTCGGCGGCTCCGGCTTCACCGCGTGCACGAAGTCGGGGAACTTGATGCCGTCCTGGATGAAGAAGACCGGCATGTTGTTGCCGACCAGGTCGAAGTTGCCCTGGTTCGTATAGAACTTGGTCGCGAAGCCGCGGACGTCGCGGACGGTGTCGGCCGACCCGCGCGACCCGGCGACCGTGGAGAACCGCACGAACACCGGCGTCGTCAGCGAGGTGTCGCACAGGAACTCGGCGGTGGTGTAGTCGGCCAGCGACTCGGTGAGCGTGAAGTGCCCGTACGCGCCGGAGCCGCGCGCGTGCACGACCCGCTCGGGGATCCGCTCGTGGTCGAAGTGGGTGATCTTCTCGCGGAGGTGGAAGTCCTCCAGCAGCGACGGGCCCCGCTCGCCCACCGTCAGGGAGTTGTCGGTGTCGTCGACCCGGAGGCCCTGGTCGGTGGTGAGCCCGGCCGCCCCGTCCGGGCTCACGCGCCGCCGTTCCAGCTGCTCCTGCTTCCGGTCCTCGTGGCCGGCCGGGTTGGCCATGGTCCAGCTCCTCGTGGCTGCTCGGTGATCGCACTCGGTGGGGCCGCTACCCGGCGGACCCCCCGCCATGCACGCTTTGACCGGAACTTGAGCACCCCCCGCCGCGTCGCCGCAGGACGCCCGCCACCGGGCGCGGACCCTTGTCAAACGGCTGACAATCGGCCCCGCCCGGCGGTGCGGACGGATGAGTGTCGCCCGCCCGGTCCGGTGCCTAGGTTGAGACGACCGGGCGCTCGGTCGAGGAGGTGTCGCCATGACGACGGCATACGAGGACGCGCACACCGGATCGCCGGTTCTGGACGGGCTGACGGAGGAGCCGTGGCGGGACGTCCCGGCCGAGGAGGCGCGCTGGATGCGCCCGCGGCTGCCGGACCTGCTCGGCCCGATGGTGCAGGGCGTGCTGCGGCACGTCCCCGAGTACGACCGGCCGGGCGACGCCGCCTACGTCCGCGTCGCCGAGGCCGCGGTCGCGCACGCGATGGAGCACTTCGTCCAGATGATCGCCGACCCGGACGCCTCCTGGAAGGAGGTGTACCAGGTCTTCTTCGACGTCGGGTACGGCGAGGCCGTCGAGGGGCGCAGCCTGGAGCACCTGCAGAACGCGATGCGGGTCGCGTCGCGGCTGGCCTGGCGGCACCTGGCGGTCGAGGCGGAGCGGCTCGGCCGCCCGCGCGCCCTGGTCAGCCTGCTCGCCGAGGCCAACTTCGCCTACCTGGACGCGCTCGCGTCCGCCGCCGCGCACGGGTACGCGCGGGCGCGCGAGAAGGCCGCCGGGGAGCGCGAGCAGCGCCGCGGCCGGCTGCTGGCGCTGCTGCTGTCGGACCCGGCCGCGCCGCCCGAGGTCGTCGGCGAGCAGTCCGCGCGGGCGGGCTGGCCGCTGCCGCGCCGGCTCGCGGTGATCGTGCTGCGGCCGCGGCCGGGCAGCGGCGGCGAGGGCCCCGCCGGGCTGCCGCCGTCGCTGCTGACCGGGCTGGACCACGGCCGGCCCTGCCTGGTGATGCCGGATCCGGACGGCCCCGGCCGGATGGACGAGCTGACCGCGACGCTGGCCGGCTGGACGGGCGCGGTCGGCCCGTCCGTCCCCGCCGACCAGGCGCGGACGTCGCTGCAGTGGGCGCGGCGCGCGCTCGACCTCGCGCCGGCAGCGCCGCGCCGCGGCCGCGCCGGAGACGGCGGCGCCGCGGCGGGCCGGGCGAACGGGACGGGTCGCGGGTCCCGGCGCGGCGGGCTGCTCGTCCGCGCCGACGAGCACCTGCCGGAGCTGCTGCTGCAGGAGGGCGGCTCGCTGGCGGCGCTGGTGGCGGCGCGGCGGCTGGCCCCGCTGGAGGCCGCGGGCCCGCGGCAGGGCGTCCGGCTGGCGGAGACGCTGCTGGAGTGCATGAAGCACGGCTTCAACGCCACCGGCGCCGCCGAGGTGCTGTGCGTGCACCCGCAGACCGTCCGGTACCGGCTCGCGCAACTCCACGAGATGTTCGACTTCGACATCGAGGACCCCGATCTCCGCCTGGAGATGATGCTGCTGCTCAGCACCTGGATCCGGGCCCGTTCCTCTTCCTGAGCGCCTCCCGCCCGAACGGCGTGCCGATCCGCGCGCCTTTTCCGGTGCCGCGCCGCGCCGCGACGTCATGGTGGGGCGCGGAATCCGCTACGGTCAGGGGCGCCGCGTTGGCGAGGGGAAGGAACACAAGGTACAGATGGCCGAGAAGGTCATTCGAGTCGACGACATCGACGGCTCCGAAGGGGACGATGTCACCAAGCGGGACTTCGAGGTCCTGGGCCGGACGTTCACGATCGACCTCAGCGAGGACAACTACAAGCGGTTGAACGAGATGCTGGACGCGCTCGCGCCCTTCATCGAGAACGCCGCGGAGGTGAAGCCCGCTGGGAAGGGCCGCAAGCCTCGGGTAGCGAAGATCAAGGGCTACACGAACGGCGATGTCCGCGACTGGGCATTGCGCGAGGGCGTCGAAGTCTCCGAGCGTGGCAAGATATCGGATGAGGTCTATGCTGCATTCATCGACGCTCATCCGGACGCGAAGCCGGACGCATAGCTAGAGGGAGTCCCCGCATGGCACAGAAGGTCGAAGTCCTTCTCGTGGACGACATCGACGGTGGCGAGGCCGACGAGACGGTCAGCTTTTCACTCGATGGCACCAGTTACGAGATCGACCTGAGCAAGAAGAACGCCGCGAAGCTGCGCGACGGGCTGGAGCCGTTCGTGGCCGGTGCCCGCAAGGCGCGCAAGCCGGCGGGCAGGCAGGCCCGCGGCACGCGTACCGCGGGCAGCCGCGAGCGGTCCGCCGAGATTCGCGAGTGGGCGAAGAACCACGGCATCAAGGTCAATGAGCGGGGCCGTATCCCCGCCAATGTGATCGAGCAGTACGAGGCCGCGCACTAGCGCCGCGCGCGGCCGGCCGAGTTCCGGCAGAGCGCCGAGGGGCCGGAGTGAAATTCTCACTCCGGCCCCTCACGCATTAGTGCGCACCGGGCAAATCGCCTTTCGCTCGGCATTCCCCGAATTCCACATGCTGGACATCCTCGGCGGGCGAGTCGGTAGGGTGACGCCCGGGGGGACCGGCAAAGGGGGGCAAGCGGGGTTGAAGCACGCGACGCGACGGGACCGTGTCCGGTACTGGTTCGACACGACGATGTCGAAGGGCACGCCGGCGCTCATCGGCTGGCTCGGGCTCGCGTCGGCGGCGCTCGTGCTCGTGGTGGCGACCGCCGCGGTCGTCCTCGCGCCGCGCGACAGCGACCGCAACGGGCACTGGCCCGGCATGGTGTGGCGCAGCCTGCTGCGCACCCTGGACCCCGGCACGATGGGCGGCGACAGCGGCGGCGTCGCGTTCCTCGGCCTGATGCTCGTCGCCACGGTCGGCGGCATCTTCATCGTCAGCTCGCTGATCGGCGTGCTCACCACCGGCCTGGAGAGCAAGATCACCGAGCTGCGGAAGGGCCGGTCGCGGATCGTCGAGCAGGGCCACACCGTGCTGCTCGGCTGGTCGGAGCAGGTGTTCACGGTCGTCGCCGAACTGGTGGAGGCCAACCAGAGCGAGCGGCGCTCGTGCGTGGCGATCCTCGCCGACCGCGACAAGGTCGAGATGGAGGACGCCATCCGGGCGCGGGTCGGCGAGTTCGGCCGGACCCGGATCGTGTGCCGCACCGGCAACCCGCTGAAGGTCGCCGACCTGGAGCTGGTCAGCCCCGGCACCGCGCGGTCCATCATGGTGATCTCGCCGGAGGTCGAGGACGCCGACACCCACGTCATCAAGGTGCTGCTGTCGCTCGGCGCGCGCGCCTGGGAGCGGCGCCGCCCGCACGTCGTCGCCGCGGTGCACGACTCGGCGAACCTGCCCGCGGCCCGGCTGGCCGGCGGCGAGGCCGCGTGGGTCATCGACGCCGACGACATCGCGATCCGGCTGATCGTCCAGTCGCACCGGCAGTCCGGCCTGTCGCAGGTCTGCACCGACCTGCTGGACTTCGCCGGGCACGAGTTCTACATGCGCGCCGAGCCGTCGCTCGCGGGGCTGGCGTTCGGCGAGACGCTGTCGCGCTACGACCTCGGCGTCCCGGCGGGGCTGCGGCACAGCGACGGCACGGTCGCGCTGAACCCGCCGATGGACACCCCGGTCCGCGCCGACGACGAGATCATCGTGCTGGCCGAGGACGACCTGCTGATCCGGCTCGCGTCCGGGCCGCCGCCGCCCGTCCGGGAGCGGGCGATCACCACCGCGACCGCGCGGGAGCCGGTGCCGGAGCGCACCCTGCTGCTCGGCTGGAACCACCGCGCCCAGAAGATCATCGAGCTGCTGGACGACTTCCTCGCCCCCGGTTCGGCGCTGACGGTGGCCGCGCCGCGCGAGGACCCGACCGGCGGGCTCGGCCCGTTCGCCAACCTCAAGGTCGGCTTCGTGCGCGCCGAGCCGACCGACCGGCCGTCCCTGGAGTCCCTGGACGTCGGGTCCTACCAGCACGTCATCGTGCTGTCGGAGGCCGGCTACGACCGCGAGCACGCCGACGCGCGCACGCTGGTGACGCTGCTGCACCTGCGCGACATGGAGGACGCGCTCGGCGACCCGTTCTCCATCGTCAGCGAGATCAACGACGACGCCAACCGGGAGGTCGCGCAGGTCACCAAGGCCGACGACTTCGTGGTCAGCGACAAGCTGATCAGCCTGATGCTGACCCAGCTGAGCGAGAACCGGCACCTGTACGACGTGTTCGCCGACCTGCTCGACCCGGCCGGGTCGGAGATCTACCTCAAGCCCGCCTGCGACTACCTCGTGCCGGGCGGCACCGCCGACTTCGCGACGCTGATCGAGTCGGCGCGGCGCCGCGGCGAGGTCGCACTCGGCTACCGGCTGAGCGACCGGTACCACGAGCCGCCCGGCTACGGCGTGGTGCTCAACCCGGACAAGACGGCCCCGCTGGTGCTGTCCGCGCACGACCGCGTCATCGTCCTCGCGGAGAACTGACGCCCGCCCGCGCACGGCCCGCGGTTACGGTCTGTCCGGAATGCGGGGCCGTGGAAATGCCGGTGCGCGAACGGCCACGGATCGCCCACAATTGGACCGACGGGGTGATCAATCGTGGGCGATCAGATGCTGCGCCTTGGAGCGCGCATAGCCGAGATCGAGGCGCTGTACGGCTGCGCGCTGGACGAGCGGGACGGCCGCGCCGCGCGCCGGCTGCTGGCCGAGCTGGCACGGGCGGGGGCCCTGCTGGCCGAGGAGGCCGACCGGGCGGCGGGGCCCGTGCGGCGCACCGCCGGGACGCGTCCCGGCCGGACGCGCCTGCGCCGCCGCATAGCCGGCACCCAACGCACCGCCGACCGCATCATCGCTGTGTTCTCACAATCACGGCCCAAGGGCCTCGCCTAGCGGCTCGGCCCTTGACCGTGCTTGGGCGAGCGCGAACTCGCTTCGCGAGCTTCCCGGTGGGGCTCGCCTTCGGCTTCGCCCCACCGGTCAGATGACGCGCTCGCGCGACGGCTTTACCTTGTGATGCGGCCGACCCTAGTGCGTCTCTTCGTGGTCCTTGGGGAGGGCGAGTTTGGGGGCGGTGGGCAATGCCTCGGCGACCTCCTCGCGGAGGGCGCGTTCGGTGCGGTGGGCGTCCTCTGCCATGCCGCGGATCTCGGCGGCGGCCATCTCGTCGCCGACCGTGCCGGCGATCAGGTCGCGGTAGCGGGCGTTCTGCTCCGGCAGCGCGGCCAGGACGCGCGACTCGTGGAAGGCGTCGTCGGCCTCGCCGACGCGGCGCGCGTACGCCTCCAGCGCCTCGATCCGGACGGTGACGGAGCGCGCCGACAGCGCGAGCGCGCGCTCCTGCGGTTCGAGCAGGGCCCGGACCCGCGGGGACAGCCGCTCGGTCTGCTGCACGACGCGCTCCCGGCGCAGCCGGGTGTGCTCGGCGAGCGTGGAGGCGATCGCCCACTCCTGCCGGGGCAGCACGACCATGTTGCCGACGTCGTCCAGCAGCCCGGTGCGGTGCGACTGCGAGCGGAGGACGGCGTCGATGGCGCTCTGGGCGCGGACCAGCAGCCGGGCCGCGGGCCGGTCGAAGTCGGCGGGCAGCAGGTAGCGGCCGTGGTGCTCGCGGGCGGCGCGGGCGGCCGCGGGCTCGCGCAGGTGCCGCAGCGCGCCGACGACCCAGCCGGTGAAGCTGACGGCGGCGAGCAGCACGGCGGCCTCCTGCTGCCCGAGCAGCAGGAGGAGGACCTGCAGCGCCGGGGTGAGCATCATCGCCAGGACGGGCAGCCTCCCCCACCGCAGCGCGCCGCCGACGAGGTCGTCCTGGTCGAGCGAGGCGAGGAAGAAGACCCGCAGCCAGCCGCCGGGCAGCACGCCGTAGAAGAAGGCGAACGCCGGGATCCACAGCATCCGGCCCGCGACGGTGGCGGCGGTCACGGCCGGCGGCGCGGGCGCGGGCAGGCTCGCCGCGACCAGCCGCTCCGGGGCGGCGGCGAGCACGGCGCGGTCCGCGACGGGAATGCCCGGGTCGAACACCGGACGGGGACGGCTCTCATCGTTCATCGGCGCTCCCCACCGCCTCAGGACGTCCCGCGGCCGGCGGTGCCGCCCGCGGGAGATCTGCCCGTTCTGCCTTCGTTCACTTGCTATCACTTGTGCCCAGCCATCCCCGGAATGTCACGAGATCCGGAAATTCGGGCCGCCCGGCGGTGCCGCAGACCCTTTAGCCATGACCTAAATCAATGCCGGTGACGGCCCGTTCGCGGTGGGGTGGGCGGATGACCGTCGCCCTCGCCGTGATCCTCGCCGGAGTGCTGCACGCCGTCTGGAACGCGATCGCGAAGGGCGCGCCGGACCGGTGGGCCTCGTTCGCGCTGATCGGCCTCGGGGAGGCGCTGGTCGTGCTGCCGATGGGCGCGGTCGTCGGGCCGCCGGACCGGGCGGCGTGGCCGTGGCTGCTGGCGTCGGTCGCCGTCCACATCGTCTACATGGGCCTGCTGCTCGTGTCGTACCAGCTCGGCGACTTCAGCCAGGTGTACCCGCTGGCGCGGGGCAGCGCGCCGCTGCTGGTGGCGGCCGTGGCGGCGGTGGTGCTCGGCGAGCGGCTCACGTGGGCGCAGGACGCGGGCGTCGCGGCGGTCTGCGGCGGGCTCGGCGTGCTGGCCTTCGCGGGCCGCCGCGACGGCGCCGGGAAAGGCGGCACGGACGCCGGAGGCGGCGTGGACACGGGAGGCGGCGTGGACACGGGTGGCGGCGTGGACACGGGTGGCGGCGTGGCGCGGGAGCGCGACCCGCGCGCCGTCGCGGCGGCGCTGCTGACCGGCGTGTCCATCGCGGCCTACACGCTCCTGGACGGCGTCGGGGTCCGGCACGCGGGCGGATCGCTGTCGTACACGTCGTGGATGTTCGGCATACAGGCGCCGGTGACGGTCGCGCTCGTGCTGGCCCTGCGCGGCCGCGCGACGATCATCCGGCTGGACCGGGCCGCCGCGCTGCGCGGCCTGGCGGGCGGCCTCATCTCGATGGCGGCGTACGGGATCGTGCTGTGGGCGCAGACGCGCGGGACGCTGGCGTCCGTGGCGGCGCTGCGCGAGACCGGGGTGATCTCGGGCGCGGTCATCGGCGCGGTGTTCTTCTCCGAGCGGCTCGGGCCGCGCCGGATCGCGGCGGCCTGCGTGGTCGCGGCGGGCGTCGTCCTCATCACGGCCCACTAGGCGGACCCTGGGGCCGTCCGCCGCACCGGACGGGCGGGTCTCGCGGCGCGTGCCGGCTCCTGGCAGGGTAGAAGGGATCTTGCAGGGACGCGTGGAGGGGAGGGCCGGTGAACGGTGCGCTGGGCCTCCTCGCGGTGCTGGTGCTGACCGCCGCGACCGGCTACTTCGTCGCGCAGGAGTTCGCGTTCGTCACCGCGGACCGCCCCCTGCTGGACCAGCGGGCGGCGGAGGGCGACCGCGCGGCGCAGCGCGCCGTCCGGGTGATGGAGCGGCTGTCGTTCATGCTGTCGGGCGCGCAGCTCGGCATCACCGTGACCGCGCTGGTGGTGGGGTTCATCGCCAAGCCGGCGCTGGCCGACCTGATCTCGCCGGTGCTGTCGGCGGCGGGGGTGCCGCGCGGCGCGTCCGGCGGCGTCGCGGTCGCGCTCGGGTTCGTGCTGGCGACGGTGCTGCAGATGGTGCTGGGCGAGCTGTTCCCGAAGAACCTGGCGCTGGCGCGGGCGGAGGCGATGGCGCGGTGGCTGGCCGGGTCCACGCTGGTGTACCTGACGGTGGCGGCGCCCGTGATCCGGCTGTTCGACGCGGCGGCGAACCGGCTGGTGCGGGCCGTCGGGATCGAGCCGGTCGAGGAGCTGCACCACGGCGCGACGCTGGAGGAGCTCGGGCACATCATCGGCGAGTCGGGCGAGCAGTTCCAGGAGGCGCACGCCGACCTGCTGGAGCGGGCGCTGGTGTTCTCCGAGCGGGACGCCGAGGAGGTCATGGTGCCGCGGGTGGACGTGGTGACGGTGCCCGCGTCGGCGCGCGCGTCGGAGCTGAGCGAGGTCATCACCGCGAGCGGGCACTCCCGCTACCCGGTCGTCGGGGAGCGGGTCGACGACGTGGTCGGCATCGTGGGGCTGGACGAGCTGATCCTGCTCGGCCCGGAGGAGTCGGAGCGGACGCCGGTGGGCGCGATCGCCCGGCCGCCGCTGCTGCTGCCGTCGTCGCTGCCGCTGCCGGACGTGGTGGCGCGGCTGCGCGCCGCCGACGCGCCGGTGGCGTGCGTGGTCGACGAGTACGGCGGCTTCGCGGGGCTGATCACCTGGGAGGACGTCGCGGAGGAGCTGGTCGGGGAGATCGCCGACGAGCACGACCCGGACGAGGATCTGGCGATCCGGCGCGGCGAGTGGTGGACGACCGACGCGGGGCTGCGGGTGGACGAGGTGGCGCACGAGACCGGGATCGCGCTGCCGGAGGGCGACTACGAGACCGTCGCGGGCCTGCTGCTGCGGCGGCTCGGCCGGGTGGCGCGGCCCGGCGACGTGGTGCGGGTGGAGCTGGAGCAGTCCCGGCTGGACGAGCCGCCGCGCACCGCGGTGGTGGAGGTGCTGACGGTGCACCGGCACGTCCCGGAGCTGATCCGGATCCGGACGGTCGTCACGGCGCCCGGCGGGCGGGACGGCGGGGAGCGGTGAACCTGACCCTGGGCGTCCCGGTGACGCTGGCGCTGCTGGCCGGCAACGGGTTCTTCGTCGCGACGGAGTTCGCGCTGGTGGCGGCGAAGCGGCCGCGGCTGGAGCGGGCCGCCGCGCGCGGGAGCCGGGCCGCGGGGGCGGCGGTGGCGGGGATCGGCGAGCTGTCGCTGACGCTCGCGGGCGCGCAGCTCGGCATCACGATGTGCTCGCTGGGGCTGGGCCTGGTGTCCGAGCCGGTGTTCACCGAGGCGCTCGCGCCGCTGTTCCACGCCGCGGGCCTGTCGGGCGGTGTGGCGCACGCGATCGGGTTCGTGATCGCGCTCGGCGTGGTGACGTTCCTGCACATGGTCGTCGGGGAGATGGCGCCGAAGTCGTTCTCGATCGCGGGGCCGGAGCGGTCGGCGACGGTGCTGGCGCTGCCGTTCCGGGCGTTCACGACGGTCGTCCGGCCGGTGCTGGCGGCGCTGAACGGCGCGACGAACCTGCTGCTGCGCGCGGCGGGCGTGCATCCGGGCGAGACGCGGGAGGTGTCGCGGACGCCGGAGCAGCTGCGCAGCATCGCCGAGGACTCGCGGCGGCTCGGGCTGATCGGGCAGCGCGACCTGACCCTGCTGACCGCCGCGCTGGACGCGCCGCGCGCGCCGCTGTCGGGGCTGGTGGTGCCGGTGTCGGAGATCGTGTCGGTGCCGCCGGAGGCGTCGCCGCAGGAGATCGTCGACACCGCGGCGCGCACCGGCCGGGTCCGGATCATGCTGCGCGGCTCCGGCCGGGGGCAGGCGCGGATGGTGCACGTCCGCGACGCCTACCTGGCGCGGGCGCGCGGCCGGGACACCACGGCCGGGGAGCTGGCGCATCCGGTGCCGGCGATGCCGGTGAGCACGCCGGTCGGCGAGGCCGTCGCGACGCTGCGGGCGCGGCACAGCCAGCTCGGCCTGGCGGTCGGCCCGGACGGGCGGGTGGCGGGGCTGGTCAGCCTGGACGACCTGCTCACCACGCTGCTGGAACTCTCCTGACACGGATCGCGCGTCAACATCGGTTGACAGCGCTCCGGATGTCAACCTACATTGACAGGCATGAGCGATGGAGTGACGCTCGCCCAGGAGGCGAGCAGCAGGGACCCGGCGGTCGGCCTGCGGGCCGTCCGCGCGCTGCGCGAGCTGGCCGAGCGGCTGGAGGCGCTGCAGGTGGCCAGCGCCCGGGAGCAGGGCTGGTCCTGGCAGGACATCGCGGTCTGCCTCGGCGTGAGCCGGCAGGCCGTCCACAAGAAGCACGGCGGCGGGCGCCGCCTCTCCCTTCCGACGAGGTCGGCCGGGGGGCGCGGGGGGTCGTCCCCCCTCGGAAAAGCAGAGAAGGAGCAGTAGGAGATGTTCGAGCGCTTCACCGAGGACGCGCGGCGGGTCGTCGTCCTCGCCCAGGAGGACGCCCGCATGCTGAACCACCACCACATCGGCACCGAACACCTGCTGCTCGCGTTCTGCGCCCACGACAACGCCCTGAGCGGGACGCTGCGGGCGCACGGGCTGGAGCCGTCCGGCCTGCGGGCCCGGGTCGCCCGCCACGGCGACGACCCGCTCGACCCGGATGCCCTGCGCACCCTCGGCATCGACCTGGACGCCGTCCGGGAGGCGACGGAGGAGGTCTTCGGCGAGGGCGCCCTCGACGCCCCGCCCGGGCGCAAGCGCCCGACCGGCCACATCCCGTTCACGCCGCAGGCCAAGAAGGCCCTGGAGCTGAGCCTGCGGCACGCGGTCCGGCTCAAGCAGAAGCAGATCCGCAGCGGCCACATCCTGCTCGGCGTCCTGCACGACGACGACTTCCTGGCGGTGCGGCTCGCGGCCGAGGCGGGCGTCGACGTCCGGGGACTGCGCGCCGACATCACCCGGCTGCTCACCGCCGAGGCGGCCTGACCACCGCGCCGACCGCGGGGCCGACCACCGTGCCGATCGCCGTGCGCACCGCCGGGCCGACCACCGCGCCCGTCCGCGCGCGAGCGATGATGTGATTTCGTGGGGACATGCCCGCTTTCCTGGATGCCCTCCGCGCCGCCCTCCCCGCCGCCCGGCTCGTCACCGACCCGGACGTGGTCGCCTCCTACGCGCACGACGAGGCGGAGTGGGCGCCGCACGGGACGCCCGCCGCGCTCGTCCGCGCCGGGTCCACCGAGGACGTCCGGGCCGTGGTGGCGGCGTGCGCCGAGCACGGCGTCCCGGTCGTCCCGCGCGGCGCCGGCACGGGGCTGTCCGGCGGCGCGAACGCCCTGGACGGCTGCGTGCTGCTGTCGCTGGAGGCGATGAACGAGATCGTCGAGATCGACGCCGCCGAGCGGCTCGCGGTCGTCCAGCCCGGGGTCGTCAACGACGCGCTGCGGCTCGCCGCCGCCGAGCGGGGCCTGTGGTACCCGCCGGACCCGGCCAGCTCGCCGTGGTCCACGATCGGCGGCAACGTGGCGACCAACGCCGGCGGCGTCTGCTGCGTCAAGTACGGCGTGACCCGCGACTACGTGCTGGCCGTGCAGGCCGTGGTCGGGCGCGGCGAGGTGGTGCGGCTGGGCCGCCGCACCGCCAAGGGCGTCGCCGGGTACGACCTGTGCGGGCTGATGGTCGGCTCGGAGGGCACGCTCGGCGTGATCACCGAGATCACCGTGCGGCTGCGCGGCGCCCGCGCCCCCGAGCACACCGTCGTCGGGTACTTCGACGCCCTGCGGGACGCGGGCGAGGCGGTCAGCCGCGTCACCGCCGCCGGGATCGTGCCGAGCGCGCTGGAACTGGTCGACCGGCACTGCCTGGAGGCGGTCGACGCGTGGCGGAACATGGGGCTGTCCGCCGACGCGAACGTCCTGCTCCTCGGCCGCACCGACCTTCCTGGGGAGGCGGGCGAGGCGGAGGCCGACGCGATGGCCGCCCTGTTCAAGGAGGCCGGCGCGACCTGGAGCGCCCGCTCGTCCGACGAGGCGGAGGCCGAGGCGCTGTTCGCCGCGCGGCGGCTCGCCTACCCGGCGCTGGAGCGGCTCGGCCCCGTCCTCACCGAGGACGTGTGCGTCCCGCGCGCGCTCGTCCCGGAGATGCTGGCCCGCATCGAGGCGGCCGCGTCCGACACCGGCACCCACATCGCCAACATCGCGCACGCCGGCGACGGCAACCTGCACCCGCTGATCATCGCGCCCGCGGGCGACGACGACGCGCGGGTGCGGGCCCAGCGGGCGTTCGACCGGATCGTGGCGGACGCCCTCGACCTCGGCGGCACCGTCACCGGCGAGCACGGCGTCGGCCTGCTCAAGCGGCGCGGCCTGCACGCCGAGCTGGAGCCGGCGGTGATCGCCATGCATCGCGCGGTCAAGGACGCGCTGGACCCGGCGGGCGTCTTCAACCCGGGCAAGGTGTTCGGGACGCCCTGAGCCGGGCGCGGCGCGGGGAGGCCGGCGCTCCCCGGCGGGTTCAGCCGCGCGCCGCCTCCCAGCCCTGGACCAGCTCGGCGGTCGCGTCGCCGACCAGCCCGACGGTCAGCCGCCCGTCCTCGCCCTGCTCGATCCGGACCCCGACCGGCCGCAGGTCGGGGACGCGGCCGCTGTAGAAGCCGGCGCGCTCCTCCATCCGCTCGTACTCCCCCGGACGCCACCAGTAGAGCTGCGGGCTGATCGGCCGCTCCCCGTTCCCGGCGAGCCGGTCCGCCACCTCCTGCATCGTCTTGAGCGCCAGGACGAGGTGCTGGTCGTTCCCGATCTCGTGCACCGCGACGTACTCCGGCAGCGGGAAGGCGACGAGGGCGCCGAACGGCAGCGGCCCCGGGAAGTGGCGGCGCAGCACGTGCGCGTGGGCGCCGATGTAGCGGTGCTGCTCGCCGATGTGCGCGATCTTCACGCCGTCGACGTCGGTGGCCTGCACGTAGTGCGGCTCGGCCTCGATGGAACGGGCCAGCGCGGCGCCGAACGCCTCGTGCTCGGGCACGTCGCCGAGGTCGGCCCGGTTCAGCGGGACGATCGAGTCGGGCAGGTCGGCGACGACCGTCTCCAGCAGCCCGGGAGCGAGCGGCCGGGTCACCAGCGCGGCCCGCATCCGCTCGTCGAGCGCGCTCTCCGGGTAGAGGCGGACGCGCAGGCTCCCCTCCTCCAGCATGCGCCGCGCGCCTCCGCCGGCGGGCGCGGCGGCGGGCCCGCGCTCGATCGCCTGGACGGCCCGGTCGGCGTACTGCGCGGCGAGCCCGGGCAGGTCGGCGCGCGAGTTGCGGCCGGCGTAGGCCCGCCACTCGGAGATGTCCGCGCGCGCTTGGGAGCCGTCCTTGAACGTGATGGCGACCGTGTTCGGGTCGGGCAGCGAGCACGGGTATCCGCGCCGTGCGAAGGCGTCGATGAGGGCGGCGGCGATGGCGTCGTTCGGGTTCATGGTCATGTACGACCCGTCCCGGGCCGCCGGGGTTCCCGTGATCTCGATCATTTCGCGTAGTAGCGGGTGAGGGCGGCGACGCAGGCGGCCTGCCGGGCCGGGTCGCCGGGGAACCTGCGGCGGCACTCCGGGCCGATCCACGACGGCGCGGCCGGGCGCGCGGTGCGCGGTTTGGACGGCACGTGCGGGCGCGGCGCGGGCCGGGGGCGGGGCCGCGGGCGCGGGGACCTGTGCGATGGTTGCGTGGCGGACGGGCGGGCGTGCACCGGACCCGCCTGCGCGTGCCCGTCCCCCGACGACCCGCGCGGCGCCGCCGTCCCCGACGGTCCGCCTCCTGGCCGCGCCCCTGGCGGGTCGTCCTGCGTGTTCACCGGGCCGCCGGGCACGGGAGCGGGTACGTCCGGCGCGACTCCCGATCCGGCTCCAGGCAGCGTCGCCGACGGGCCGGGCGGCGATGCCGATGCGGCCGACGCGGGCGCGGACGGACTCACCGCGTCCGGCCGGAGGCTTCTCGCCGGGGGCTCGCGCCTCGTCCCGTAGCCGATCACGCCGACGATGCACGCCGCCAGGACGAGGGCGAGCGCGGCGGCCGGGAACGGCGAGCGACCGCGAGAGACCAAGGCCGCGCGGGCGCCGAACAGGCGGGAGCGGAGGGGCGGGCGGGGCGTGGCGCGGGTGTATCCGGCAGGGGGGAGGTCACGGGATTCGGGCACGGTCCGATCGTCACGGTCCGCGCACGGCCGCACACGGAGAATGCCGGAGACCGTTGCCCGCTCGATACAGTCACGGACCCCGCAGCCCCCGGCGGGCGGTCGGGTGAGGCCCAGGTCAGGGCAGCGGGACGGTGGTGAAGCGGCGCAGCGACAGCGCCGGGTTCTTCTTTCGCACGGCCGCGACCCGCTCGGGCGACACGTCGGCGGACGCGGTGCCGGTCGTCTCCCCCAGCGCCGCGACGACGACGCCCATCGGGTCGACGATCATGCTGTTGCCCGCGCCGGTCGGGGCGCACTGGTCGGCGGCCGCCACGTAGATCGTGTTCTCGATCGCGCGGGCCCGCACGAGCGTGCGCCAGTGGTCCTCCTTGAGCGGCCCCGGCACCCACTCGGCGGGCAGCGCGAGCACGTCCGCGCCCGCGTCCACGATCCGCCGCGTCACCTCGGGGAACCGGACGTCGTAGCAGGTCTGCATGCCGAACCGCACGCCGTCCACGGTGAACGTCTCCGGGGCGCCGATCGGGCCGGGCCGGACGACCTCCGACTCCTTGTAGCCGAACGCGTCGTACAGGTGCGTCTTGCGGTAGGTCGCGGCGACGGCGCCGTCCGGGCCGATCGCGAGGAGGGTGTTGGAGATCCGGCCGGGGTCGTCGAGCCGCTCGTTCACGCCCGCCACCACGTGCACGTCGTGCTGGCGCGCCAGCTCGCCGAGCCCGGCCGCGAACGGGCCGTCCAGCGGCTCGGCCGTGTCGAGGAAGCGCCGGTCCAGCTTCGGCGCGGTGAACATCGCGAACTCCGGGAACACGACGACCCGCGCGCCGCGCCCCGCCGCCTCCGCGGCGAGCTTGCCGATCGCCGCCAGGTTGGCGTCCTTGTCCTCACCCGGCGCGAACTGCGCGACCGCTACCTGCACCATCTCGGCCCTCCCGTCCCGTCCGGCCGGTTCCCCGCCCGGCCGATCACATGCGGTCCACGGCGGTGACCCGGACGACCGCCGCGCCCTCCTGGTCGGAGCCCGCCAGGTCGACCTCGGCGGAGATGCCCCAGTCGTGGTCGCCCGCCGGGTCGTCGAACACCTGCCGGACCCGCCACAGCGCGTCCTCCGGCACCTCCTCGATCCGCAGCAGCTTCGGCCCGCGCGCGTCCGGGCCGGTGAGCAGCTCGTCGTGGTCGTCGAAGTAGCCGTCCATCGCCTCCCGCCAGGCGTCCTCGCCGAAGTCGGGGTCCATCTCGCCGAGCTCCCGGTACCGCTCCAGCGCCGCCAGCTCCACCCGGCGGAACATCGCGTTGCGGACCAGCACCCGGAACGCCCGCGCGTTCGCGGTCACCTTCGTGACCCGGTCCTCGATCGGCTCGTCCACGGCCTCGTCGGCCGGGTTGGCGAGCTGCTCCCACTCGTCCAAGAGGCTGGAGTCCACCTGCCGCACCAGCTCGCCGAGCCACTCGATCAGGTCGATGAGGTCGTCGGTCTTGATCGACTCGGGGACGGTCTGCTGCAGCGCCTTGTACGCGCCCGACAGGTACCGCAGCACCAGCCCCTCGGCCCTGGCCAGCTCGTAGTACCCGATGTACTCGGTGAACGTCATCGCCCGCTCGTACATGTCCCGGACGACCGACTTCGGGCGCAGCGGATGGTCGCCGACCCACGGGTGCCCGGCCCGGTAGATCTCGTACGCGGCGTCGAGCTCCTCCTCCAGCGGCTTCGGGTGGTCGACGTCCTGGAGCAGCTCCATCCGCTCCTCGTACTCGATCCCCTCCGCCTTCATCTCCTGGACGGCCTCGCCGCGCGCCTTGTTGACCTGCGCGGCGAGGATCTGCCGCGGGTCGTCCAGCGTCGCCTCGATCACCGACAGCACGTCCAGCGCGTACGACGGCGACGCCGGGTCCAGCACCTCGAACGCGGCCAGCGCGAACGTCGACAGCGGCTGGTTGAGCGCGAAGTCCTCCTGCAGGTCCACGGTGATCCGCGCGTACCGGCCGAGGTCGTCGGGCTCCGGCAGCACCTCCACCACCCCGCCGGCCAGCAGCGACCGGTAGATCGCGATGGCCCGGGAGATGTGCCGGCGCTGCGCCGACGGCTCCTCGTGGTTGTCGGTCAGCAGCCGCTTCATCGCCTGGAACGCGTTCCCCGGACGGGCGATCACCGACAGCAGCATCGCGTGCGACACCTGGAACCGGGACCGGAGCATCTCCGGCTCGGCGTCCTGGAGCTTCTTGAAGACCTCCTCGTCCCAGCCGACGAACCCCTCCGGCGGCTTCTTGCGCTGCACCTTCCGCCGCTTCTTCGGGTCGTCGCCCGCCTTGGCGAGGGCCTTCTCGTTCTCCACCACGTGCTCGGGCGCCTGCGCGACGACGAACCCCACGGTGTCAAACCCGGCGCGCCCGGCCCGGCCGGCGATCTGGTGGAACTCCCGCGCCCGCAGCCGCCGCACCCGGTGCCCGTCGTACTTGCTCAGCGCGGTGAACACCACCGTCCTGATCGGGACGTTCACCCCGACGCCCAGCGTGTCCGTCCCGCAGATGACCTTCAGCAGCCCCGCCTGCGCGAGCCGCTCCACCAGCCGCCGGTACTTCGGCAGCATCCCGGCGTGGTGCACCCCGATCCCGTGCCGGACGAACCGGGACAGGTTCCGCCCGAACTTCGTGGTGAACCGGAACCCGCCGATCAGCTCGGCGATCCGCGCCTTCTCCGCCTTCGTGCACACGTTGATGCTCATCAGCGACTGCGCCCGCTCGATCGCCGCCGCCTGCGTGAAGTGCACCAGGTAGATCGGCGCCTTCTGCTCGGCGAGCAGCTCCTCGATCGTCTCGTGCAGCGGCGTCACCCGGTAGTCGTAGATCAGCGGGACGGGCCGCTCCGCCGACGTCACCAGCGCGGTCGGCCGCCCCGTGCGGCGCGTCAGGTCCTTCTGGAAGAACGACACGTCGCCGAGCGTCGCCGACATCAGCAGGAACTGGGTCTGCGGCAGCTCCAGCAGCGGGATCTGCCACGCCCACCCCCGCTCCGGCTCGGCGTAGAAGTGGAACTCGTCCATCACGACCACGCCGATGTCGGCGTCGGCGCCGTCCCGCAGCGCGATGTTCGCCAGCACCTCGGCGGTGCAGCACACGATCGGCGCGTCCGCGTTCACGCTGGCGTCGCCGGTCATCATCCCGACGTTCTCGCGGCCGAACATCTCGCACAGGTCGAAGAACTTCTCCGACACCAGCGCCTTGATCGGCGCCGTGTAGAACCCGACCTGGTCCTTGCCGAGCGCCGCGAACAGCGCGCCCGCCGCCACCAGGCTCTTGCCGGACCCGGTCGGCGTCGAGAGGATCACGTTGGCGCCCGAGACGACCTCGATGAGCGCCTCCTCCTGCGCGGGGTACAGCGTGATCCCGCGCCCGGACACCCATCGCTCGAACGCCTCGAACAGCGAATCGGGATCGGCGTCGGTACCGGAAGGAAGCTCATCGATCAGACTCACTCCTCCATCCTGCCCCGGATCGCCCACTGCTCGCGTCACCAGCCGCCGCGCGGCCCGTCCGAGCGGTGAGGACGGGCGGCCCGAAAGGGCCGCCCGGCGTCAGACGAGCGTGTGACCGTACTCGGCCGCCAGGGGCTCCAGATCGGGCTCGCCGTAGAGCTCGCGCATCGCCTTGAACGCCGCGACCTTGTCGCCGCCGAACCGCCGCACGTGCACCGCGTAGGAGGAGGCGTTGACGAACGCGGGCGGGTCGGTCTTGCTGTGGAACTTGTCCGCGTACATGACGAGCCGCTCCTCGCCCGTCTCGGCCAGGTAGTCGGCGCGGGGCAGGGGCAGGTTCTGCCGCTCGACGTCGTCCCTGGTCAGCCCCATCCCGGTGTGGTGCGAGCAGAACCGGCAGAGCGCCTCGGGGAGCCCCTCCTCCGCGAGCGCCTCGTGCCCGAGCACCCCGTGCCGGATGTACTGCTTGTGGTCGAGCTCCCCGGTGACGTCGTACAGCCGGTACACGCCGACGTCGTGCAGCAGGCACCCGGCCCGCACGAGCTCCTTGTCGACGTCCAGGCCGCCGGCGTCCATCAGCTGCTCGGCGATCCGGCACACGATCACGCAGTGCGTCCAGACCAGCTCGAACGCCCCGCGGCTCGGCGCCAGCCGCTCGTGCAACGCCCGAATCTCGCCGTCCTCCGGTATCCGCACGCGCCCGACCCTATCCGGGCGTCCGGCGGCCGGTTAGGGAGCGGACGTTCGGTTAGAACGTGCTGGACGAAACAGCGAGACGAGGAGACGGAGCCATGGCGAAGAAGAAGTACGACCCCGCCGACCGGGGCCCCGGCGCCAGCTCGGGGCACGAGGAGCTGCCGCACGAGCGGATCGTGCCCGGGAACGGGAGCGCCGCGGAGGGCTACGAGTCCAGGGAGGGGAGCGGGACCCGGGACGGCAACCCGATCGCGGGCGTGGAGCGGGAGGACGGCGACGCGTGACCGGCCCGGGACCGGGCCCGTCCGGCGCCCGCCGCTGATCGCCGGACGCCGGCCGGGCCCGATACGCCTCGGGGCGGCCGTCAGGACGCCGGCAGGGGGCGCCCCCGCTCCCCGGCGAGAGCGCCGGTCAGGACGTGACCTCGGTGCGGTCGCCGCCCCAGAGGGTGTGGAAGGAGCCGTCGCGGTCGACACGGCGGTAGGTGTGCGCGCCGAAGAAGTCGCGCTGGCCCTGCGTGAGCGCGGCGGGCAGCCGGTCGGCGCGCAGCGAGTCGTAGTAGGCGAGCGCGGTGGCGAACCCCGGCGCGGGGACGCCGATGCGGGCGGCGGTGGCGACGACGTCGCGCCAGGCGTCCTGGGCGTCGCCGAGGGCCTCGGCGAAGTGGTCGTCGGTGAGCAGCGTCGGCGTGGACGGGTCGGCCTCGTACGCGGCGCGGATCCGGTCGAGGAACCGGGCCCGGATGATGCAGCCGCCGCGCCAGATCGTGGCCATCGCGCCGGAGTCGATGTCCCAGCCGTACTCGGCACTGCCCGCCTGGATCTCGTGGAAGCCCTGCGCGTAGGCGACGATCTTGGACGCGTACAGCGCCTTCTCGACCTTGTCCGCGAAGCCGGCGTCGCCGGCGGTGCCGCGCGCGGGGCCCGGCAGGTTCCGGGACGCCTCGCGCAGGTCCGCGTGGCCCGAGACGGACCGGGCGAACACGGCCTCGGCGATGCCGCCGACGGGGACGCCGAGGTCCAGGGCCGTCTGGACGGTCCAGCGGCCGGTGCCCTTCTGCTCGGCCTGGTCCAGCACCACGTCCACGAACGGCTTCCCGGTCGCGGCGTCGGTGTGCGCGAGCACCTCGGCGGTGATCTCGATCAGGTAGGACTCCAGCCGGCCGGTGTTCCAGGTGCGGAACACCTCGGCGATCTCCGCGGGCGCGAGCCCCGCGGCGTGCCGCAGCAGGTCGTAGGACTCCGCGATCAGCTGCATGTCGGAGTACTCGATGCCGTTGTGCACCATTTTCACGAAATGCCCGGCACCGTCCGGGCCGACGTGGGTGCAGCAGGGCGTCCCGTCGACCTTCGCGGCGATGTCCTCCAGCAGCGGGCCCAGCGCCTCGTAGGACTCGGCGGAGCCGCCCGGCATGATGCTCGGGCCGTGCAGCGCCCCCTCCTCGCCGCCGGAGATGCCGGTGCCGACGAAGTGGATCCCGCGCTCGCGCAGCGCGGCCTCGCGGCGGCGGGTGTCGGCGAAGTGCGCGTTGCCCCCGTCCACGATCATGTCGCCGGGCTCCAGCAGCGGCGCGAACTCGTCGATCACCGCGTCGGTCGGCGCGCCCGCCTTCACCATGATCACCAGGCGGCGGGGCCGCTCCAGCGACGCGACGAACTGCTCGGCGGTCTCGGCGGGCAGGAAGGTCCCCTCGCCGCCGAACTCCTCCACCAGCGCCTTCGTGCGGGCCGCGGTGCGGTTGTGCACGGCGACGGGATGACCGTGCCGGGCGAGGTTGCGGGCCAGGTTGCGGCCCATCACCGCGAGCCCGGTGACGCCTATACGCGCCGTTTCCATTGGTTCTCTCCTCTTCGTGTGCCACCCTGGCCAAGGGGTCGTACGACGATCATGATCCCCCCGTTCGAACGCCGGCCCCGCATGTCCTGTTCCGGCACGGGAACGGGAACGGACGTTGAGAGCGATTCCGATCGTGTCATCCAGGGGGTGCGGATGCTGGGACTGCCGGACGCGGCGGCGGCGTGTCTGTTCGATCTCGACGGGGTGCTTACCCGCACCGCGGCCGTGCACGCGGCGGCGTGGAAGGAGATGTTCGACGGCTACCTGCGCGAACGCGCGGACCGGACCGGTGAGCCGTTCGTCCCCTTCGACCCGGTGAAGGACTACGGGACGTACGTCGACGGCAAGAAGCGCGAGGACGGGACGCGCTCGTTCCTGGAGTCGCGCGGCATCACGCTGCCCGAGGGCGACCCGGACGACCCGCCGGAGAACGCCACCGTGCGCGGCCTCGGGAACCGCAAGAACGCCCTGGTCCTGGAGCTGATCCGGACCAAGGGCGTGGAGACCTTCGACGGGTCGATCGACTTCGTCCGCGCGGCCCGCGAGGCCGGGCTGCGGACGGCGGTGGTGTCCTCCAGCGCCAACACCGTGCAGGTGCTGCGCTCGGTCGGGATCACCGACCTGTTCGACGCCCGGGTGGACGGCGTCGTCGCGGCGCGGCGGAACCTGCCCGGCAAGCCCGCGCCCGACATGTTCCTCGCGGGGGCGAAGGAGCTGGACGTGCCCGCGAGCCGGGCCGTGGTGTTCGAGGACGCGCTCGCCGGCGTGGAGGCCGGCCGGGCGGGCGGGTTCGCGTACGTGGTGGGCGTCAACCGGGTCGACGGCGACCACGCGAAGGAACTCGCCGCGCACGGCGCCGACGTGGTGGTGAACGACCTGTCCGAGCTGCTGGAGGACAAGTGACGGACCCGGAGGGACAGACCAGCGTCGACCGGCCCGTGTTCACCGTGGAGCCCTGGTGCGTCCGCGAACCGGAGCTGCGGCTGGACCGGCTGGCGCAGAGCGAGTCGGTGTTCGCGCTGTCGAACGGCCATCTCGGCCTGCGCGGCAACCTCGACGAGGGGGAGCCGCACGGCCTGCCGGGCACCTACCTCAACTCCTTCTACGAGCAGCGGCCGCTGCCGCAGGCGGAGACCGCCTACGGCTACCCCGAGTCGGGGCAGACGGTCATCAACGTCACCAACGGCAAGGTGATCCGGCTGCTGGTGGACGACGAGCCGCTGGACGTGCGGTACGGGCGCGTCCACCACCACGAGCGCGTCCTGGACATGCAGGCCGGGACGCTGACACGGCACGTGGAGTGGACGTCGCCCGCCGACCAGCGCATCCGGGTGACCTCCACGCGGCTGGTGTCGCTGACGCAGCGCGCGGTCGCGGCGATCTGCTATGACGTGGAGCCGGTCCACCAGTCCATGCGGGTGGTCGCGCAGTCGGAGCTGGTCGCCAACGAGGCGCTGCCGGACGGCGACAAGGACCCGCGCGCGTCGGCGATCCTCGACCATCCGCTGATCAGCGAGGAGCACGTCGCCAACGGCACGAAGGTGCTGCTGCTGCACCGGACGCGGCAGAGCGGGCTGCGGATGGCGGCGGGCATGTCGCACCACATCGAGGGCCCCGAGTCGATGGCGATCGAGACGGAGAGCTCGCCGGACGTGGGCCGGCTGACGGTCGCGACGCGGCTGGAGCCGGGGCAGCGGCTGCGGATCATCAAGTACCTGGCGTACGGGTGGTCGAGCCAGCGGTCCCGGCCGGCGCTGCACGACCAGGTGGTCGGGGCGCTGGCGGGCGCGCGGCAGACCGGCTGGGAGGGGCTGCTGGCCGAGCAGCGGCACTTCCTGGACGACTTCTGGTGCGGCGCGGACGTGGAGGTCGACGGCGACGCCGAGATCCAGCAGGCGGTCCGGTTCGGGCTCTTCCACACCCTGCAGGCCGGCGCGCGCGCGGAACGGCGCATGATCCCGGCGAAGGGCCTGACGGGCCCGGGCTACGACGGGCACACGTTCTGGGACACCGAGACGTTCGTGATGCCGGTGCTGACCTACACCGCGCCGGACGCCGCCGCCGACGCGCTCGCCTGGCGGCACATGACGCTGCCGCTGGCGTGCGAGCGGGCCGCCCAGCTCGGGCTGACCGGCGCCGCGTTCCCGTGGCGGACGATCCGCGGCCACGAGTGCTCCGGCTACTGGCCCGCCGGGACCGCGGCGTTCCACATCAACGCCGACATCGCCGACGCCGTCGTCCGGTACGTGGACGCCACCCAGGACGAGCGGTTCGAGCGGGAGATCGGGCTGGAGATCCTGGTCCAGACGGCGCGGCTGTGGCGCAGCCTCGGCCACCACGACGTCGGCGGGGTGTTCCGCATCGACGGCGTCACCGGCCCGGACGAGTACAGCGCGGTCGTGGACAACAACGTCTACACCAACCTCATGGCCCGCCGGAACCTTCTGGAGGCGGCGGAGACGGCGATGCGCCATCCCGACATGTGCGACCGGCTCGGCGTGGACGCCGAGGAGGCCGCGTCGTGGCGGGACGCGGCGTCGGCGATGGTGATCCCCTACGACGAGCGGCTGGGCGTCCACCCGCAGAGCGAGAACTTCACCAACCACGCGCGCTGGGACTTCGCGGCGACCAAGCCGGACCACTACCCGCTGCTGCTGAACTACCCCTACTTCGACCTGTACCGCAAGCAGGTCGTGAAGCAGGCGGACCTGGTGCTGGCCCTGCACCTGTGCGGGGAGGAGTTCACCGACGAGCAGAAGGCCCGGAACTTCGAGTACTACGAGAGCCTGACGGTGCGCGACTCGTCGCTGTCGGCGCAGACGCAGGCGGTCGTGGCGGCCGAGGTCGGGCACCTGGAGCTGGCGCACGACTATCTCGGCGAGACCTCGCTGATGGACCTGCACGACCTGAACCGCAACACCCGCGACGGGCTGCACGTGGCGTCGATGGCGGGCGCGTGGAGCGGGCTCGTCGCCGGGTTCGGCGGGATGCGGGCGAGCGGCGGGCGGCTGCGGTTCGCGCCGCGGCTGCCGGGCGGCATCAGCCGGCTGGCGTTCCGGATGCGGTACCGGGGCAGCCGGGTGCGGGTCGAGGTGACCGGGGAGTCGGCCACCTACGAGCTGCTGGACGGCCCGGCCATCACGCTGTGGCACCACGGCGAGGAGTTCGAGCTCGCGGACGAGCCGGTCGAGCTGCCGATCGAGCAGGTCCCGACCCGTCCGGCGCCGACCCAGCCGACCGGGCGGGAGCCGGCGCCGCGCCGCATCGACCCGCACAGCAGGGAGCCGCGGCCCGGCATCACCTGACCCGGTGCGCCGCCGCCGGCCGCTTCCGGCCTCGGCCCGGCCTCCGGCGCGCGCCGGGCCGCGCCGGAGGTCAGGAGCGGGCGGCGCAGGACACCGGGTCGCAGTCGTCCTCGGACGCGGCGCCCTCGCCGTCCCCGTCCGGGGCCTGCCGGGGCGCGGGGCGGGCGGCGTCGACCAGCAGGCGGCGCGGGCCGGGCCCCTCGTCGCCGAGCCGGTCGTAGGGGTTGGCGAGCGCGCACTTGTTGATCGACAGGCAGCCGCAGCCGATGCACTCGGTGAGGTCGTCGCGGAGCCTCTCCAGCTGCCGGATCCGGGCGTCGAGGTCGGCGCGCCACAGGTCGGACAGCCGCGCCCAGTCCGCGACGGTCGGCGTGCGCTCCTCGGGGAGCGTGGCCAGCGCGTCCCTGATGTCGGCGAGCGGGATGCCGACCCGCTGCGAGACCTTGATGAACGAGACGCGGCGCAGCGTGTCGCGGGTGAAGCGGCGCTGGTTGCCGGCGGTCCGGCGGCTGCGGATCAGCCCCTTGGCCTCGTAGAAGTGCAGCGCCGAGACGGCCACGCCGCTGCGCTCGGCGAGCTGCCCGACGGTCAGTTCGTGCTTGCGGTGCTCCAGGCGCGTCATGCCGCGCATCCTATGCGACCTCAACCGGACTTGAGGTTACCTGGCGGTCAACACCGGTGCGCCCCGCCGCACCGGCCTGGAAGGGTCACAGCGGGGAGGGGCGCAGCAGGGAGGGTCAGTGCTGCCCCGCGAGCCGCTCCAGGTGCCGTTCGATGCGCTCGAGCCGCGCCCGCAGGTCGGCGACGTCGCCGGCGGAGGCGGACTGCTCGGCGTCCCGCAGCCGGACCACGACCGCACCGCCCGGTTCGAGGGTGACCATCCGGGTGTCGGCGACGTCGTCGCCGCCCTGCTCCTGGATCGCCTCGTCGACGTCGCCGGGCCGCAGCCCGAGGCGCAGCAGCGTCCGCCGCCGGTACGCCCCGTCCTCCGCCAGGACGCTCGCGCGGCCGTGCACCAGGCCGGACAGCCACGGCAGGAACAGCGCCGCCCGCACCAGCGCCGCGTTCAGCGCCAGCAGCACCACGGCGCCGAGCACTCCCCCGGTCAGCGAGTCGTCGGGGCCGATGACCGCGTTCTGCACGACGTTCGACAGCAGCAGCATGACCACGAAGTCGAAGCCGTTGAGCTGCGCCAGCTCCCGCTTCCCGGCCACCCGCAGCAGGACGACGACCACCAGGAAGACCGCCGCCGACCGGATCACCTTGTCGGCCACCGGGACGCCCATCCCGAACAGGTCATGCCACATGTTCCGCTCCGATCCCCAAAAGGCTCGCGCCCGCTCGCTGAAGGATCTCAGCGAGCGGGCGCGGACGGGCGGACCGCCCCGCCCCGCACGGCCGGCGGGACGGGCCGTGGCGGGACGGGCGGTGCCGGCTCAGGCCTCCAGGCGGCGCACCAGGTCGTGGTACTCGTCCCAGAGCGCCTTCGGCATGTGGTCACCGAACTTCTCGAAGAACTCGGGCACGAGGGCGGCCTCCTGCTTCCACACCTCGGTGTCGACCGACAGCAGCGTCTCCAGGTCGGCGTCGTCGATCACCAGGCCGTCGGTGTCCAGCGACTCCTTGGTCGGCAGCTGCCCGATCGGGGACTTGGCCGCGTCGGCCTTGCCGTTCAGCCGCTCGACGATCCACTTCAGCACCCGGCTGTTCTCGCCGAAGCCGGGCCAGATGAACTTGCCGTCGGCGTTCTTGCGGAACCAGTTGACGTAGTAGATCCGCGGGAGCTTCTCGGCGTCGGTGGCCTTGCCGATCTCCAGCCAGTGGCCGAAGTAGTCGCCCATGTTGTAGCCGCAGAACGGCAGCATGGCGAACGGGTCGCGGCGCAGCTCGCCGACCGTGCCCTCGGCCGCGGCGGTCTTCTCGGACGCGATGTTCGCGCCGAGGAACACGCCCTGCTGCCAGTCGAAGGACTCGGTGACCAGCGGCACCGCGGACGCGCGGCGGCCGCCGAACAGGATCGCCGAGATCGGCACGCCCTTCGGGTCCTCCCACTCGTCCGCCGCGATCGGGCACTGCCCGGCCGGGGTGGTGAAGCGGGCGTTCGGGTGCGCGGCGGGCGTGTCGGACGCGGGCGTCCAGTCGTTGCCCTTCCAGTCGGTCAGGTGCGCGGGCGGCTCGTCGGTGAGGCCCTCCCACCACACGTCGCCGTCGTCGGTGAGCGCCACGTTGGTGAAGATGCTGTTGCCCCACAGCGTCTTCACCGCGTTGGCGTTGGTGCTCTCGCCGGTGCCGGGCGCGACGCCGAAGAAGCCGGCCTCGGGGTTGATGGCGTAGAGGCGGCCGTCGTCGCCGAACCGCATCCAGGCGATGTCGTCGCCGATCGTCTCGACCTTCCAGCCCGGGATGGTCGGCTCGAGCATGGCGAGGTTGGTCTTGCCGCACGCCGACGGGAACGCGGCGGCGACGTAGCGGGTCTCGCCCTCCGGCGGGGTGAGCTTGAGGACGAGCATGTGCTCGGCCATCCAGCCCTCGTCGCGCGCCATCGTCGAGGCGATGCGCAGCGCGTAGCACTTCTTGCCCAGCAGGGCGTTGCCGCCGTAGCCGGACCCGAAGGACCAGATCTCGCGGGTCTCGGGGAAGTGGGTGATGTACTTGGTGGAGTTGCACGGCCACTTGACGTCGGCCTGCCCCGGCTCCAGCGGCGCGCCCACCGAGTGGACGGCCTTGACGTAGGTGCCGCGCTCCTCGATCAGCCGCAGGGCGCCCGTGCCCATCCGCGTCATGATCCGCATCGAGACCGCGACGTAGGCGGAGTCGGTGATCTCCACCCCGAGCTGGGAGATGGTGCCGCCCAGCGGGCCCATGCAGAAGGGCACCACGTACATGGTGCGGCCCTTCATGCAGCCGTCGAAGAGCCCGTCGAGGGTCTGCCTCATCTCGGCCGGCGCGATCCAGTTGTTGGTCGGCCCGGCGTCCTCCTCCTTCTCGGAGCAGATGAAGGTCCGGTCCTCGACCCGGGCGACGTCGGTCGGGTCGGAGGCGGCGTGGAAGCTGTTGGGCCGTTTGGCCGGGTCGAGCCGCGTGAGGGTGCCCTGCTCGACGAGGAGGCCGGTCAGACGCTCCCACTCCTCGTCCGAGCCGTCACACCACTCGACGCGGTCGGGCTTGGTCAGCTCGGCGATCCCGCGTACCCACTCCACTAGTTCGGTGTGGCCGGTAGGGGCCTGGTCGAGGCCGGGGACCTGGTTGGACACGGGCAACTCCTTCAGCTGTTCGCAGGATGTTTGCATGATGAACAAGAGCCGACGTTTTTGCCATTTGGTCTGGACCAATCCCGTCGCCTTCTGGGCCTTCCCGTGCAGTTTTGTGATTGATATCACTGGAGCACGGGCGCCGACGGCGGCGCGCCGCCGCCCCCGGCTACGACCCGCTCAAGCTGGGTAAACGTGGGTTTCGGTGGCCTTCACGGCCGCCCAAATCGTGCTGCCCTCGGACAAATCGAGTTCCGCGACAGATGCGGGAGTGATGTCCGCGACGGCGTCGAAAGGCGGGCCGGACAACCGCACCCGCACCCGGTCTCCATGGCGTTCGACCGCCACGACACGCGCGCGCCAGAGGTTGCGCGGGCTGCCGTCGGGGCGAGTACGGTACAGCGCGACCGACGATGGCGTGAAGGCCAGGAAGACCTCACCCTGGAGCGAGTCGACTGTGTCCAGCGTGTACTCGCTCCCGGTGTCCCCGATGACTACGGTGCCCCCCTCGGCCTTCCCCCGGTACAGGTTCAGCCCGACGAGCCGGGCGACGTAGTCGGTGCGCGGCCGCCGGGCGACCTCCGCGGGCGTGCCCTCCTGGACCAGCCGGCCGCCCTCCACCACGGCGATCCGGTCCGCCAGCACCATCGCGTCCAGCGGGTCGTGGGTGACGAGCACCGCGGCGCCCGCGAACCCGGCCAGGTGCCGGCGCAGCGCGGCGCGGATCTCCAGCCGGGTGTGCGCGTCGAGCGCGGCGAGCGGCTCGTCCAGCAGCAGCAGGCCCGGCTCGACGGCCAGCGCGCGCGCCAGCGCGACCCGCTGCGCCTGCCCGCCCGACAGCGCCCGGGGGCGCGCGGACGCGTACTCGGCGAGCCCCACCCGCTCCAGCCACTCCGCCGCCCGGCGCCGCGCGGCGCGGCGGCCGGCGCCCTGGCAGCGCGGCCCGAACGCGACGTTCTCCAGGACGCTGAGGTGCGGGAACAGCAGGTAGTCCTGGAAGACCATGCCGACGCCGCGGCGCTCGGCGGGCAGCGGGCGCAGGTCCGTCCCATCCAGCCGGATGTGGCCGCCGGGCATCGCGACGAGCCCGGCGAGCGCGCGCAGCGCGGTGCTCTTGCCCGCACCGTTCGGCCCGAGCAGCGCGACGACCTCGCCGGGCGCGGCGGCGAGCGCGAGGTCCAGGTCGAACGCGCCCCGCCGCACGACGAGCCGCGCGTCCAGCCCCTTCGCGCCGCCGTCCCCGCCGGCGCCGCCGTCCCGGGTCGCGCCGCCGTCCCCGGACGTCACGTCTCCACCCAGCGGTCGCGGAGCGCGGCCAGCACGGCCACCGACACCGCGAGCAGCACCAGGCTCAGCACGATCGCGGCCTGCGGGTCGTTCTGCAGCGCGAGGTAGACCGCGAGCGGCATCGTCTGGGTCCGGCCGGGGAAGTTGCCCGCGAAGGTGATCGTCGCGCCGAACTCGCCGAGGGCCCGCGCCCAGCACAGCACCGCGCCGGCCGCGACGCCCGGCGCCACCAGCGGCAGCGTGACGCGGCGGAAGATCGTCCAGCGGCCGGCGCCGAGGGTGGCGGCGGCCTCCTCGTAGCGCAGGTCGGCGGCGCGCAGGGCGCCCTCCACGCTGATCACCAGGAACGGCATCGCGACGAACGTCTCGGCGAGCACCACCCCGGCGGTGGTGAACGGCAGCGTGATCCCGAACGCCGAGTCCAGCCACTCGCCGACCAGCCCGCGGCGGCCGAGCGCCAGCAGCAGCGCGACGCCGCCGACGACCGGCGGCAGCACCAGCGGCACGGTCACCAGCGCCCGGACGATCCGCAGGCCGGGGAACGACGCCCGCGCCAGCACCCAGGCCAGCGGGACGCCGAGCAGCAGGCACACGCCGGTGGCGAGCGTGGCGCTCAGCAGCGACAGCCGCAGCGCCTCCAGCACCTGGCCCCGGCCGAGCCGGGTGCCGAGGGTGGACCACGGGGCGCGGGCGAGCAGCCCGGCCAGCGGCAGCACCAGGAACGCCAGTCCGGCCAGCGCGGGCAGCAGCAGGAACCAGGGCGGCCGGCCGGACCGGTTCACGGCGCCTCGAACCCCGCCGCGGTGAGCGCGGCCCGGCCCTGCGCCCCGAGGACGAGCTGGATGAACCGCTCGGCGAGCGCGCCCTGCGGCGCCTTCTTCACCTCGACGATCGGGTAGTCGTTGACCGCCTTGGCCGACTCGGGGAACTCGATGGCCTTCACCTTCCCGGCCGCGGCCTTGGCGTCGGTGCGGTAGACGAGCCCGGCGTCGGCCTCGTCGAGGCTCACCTTGGTGAGCACCGCCTTGACGTCGCTCTCCTCGGACGCGGGCGCGACCTTGACGTTCGCCGCCGCGAGCGCCTTCTTCGCCGCCGCGCCGCACGGCACCGTCGGCGCGCACAGCACGACCTTCAGCCCGGACCGCGCCAGGTCCGCCAGCCCGGCGACCTTGCCGGGGTCCTTCGGCGGGACGGCGATGACCAGGCGGTTGCGGGTGAACACCCGCGGGGTCCCGGCGGCGTCGCCCGCGTCGGTGACGGTCTTCATCGTCGCGGGGCTGGCGGAGGCGAACACGTCCGCCGGGGCGCCCTGCGCGATGCCCTGCGCGAGGCTGTCGCTGCCACCGAAGTTGAACCGGACCTTCACCCCGGGGTGCGCGGCCTCGAAGGTCTTGCCGAGTGCGGTGAAGGTCTCGGTCAGCGAGGCCGCCGCGAACACGGTGAGGGTCTTGGACCCGCCGCCCGAGGAGGTGCCGCCGCCGGTGTCGCCGCAGCCAGCCGCCGCCAGTGCCAGGGACGCCGCGAGCACGGCCGCCGATGTGCGCTTGAACATGTCACTCCTCAAGGGGGTCAGCCCGGGTCGGACACCTCGACGACGACGTTCGTCGACTTCACCACGGCCTCGGCGACCACGCCGACCCGCAGGCCGAGCTCGTCGGCCGCCTCGCGGCTCATCAGCGACACCAGCCGGAACGGCCCCGCCTGGATCTCCACCTGGGCCATCACGCCGTCCCGGACGACCTCGGTGACGATCCCGCGCAGCCGGTTGCGCGCCGAGGAGAACCGCTCGGCCTGCTCGGAGGGCGCGGCGCCGCGCGCCTGGTCGCGCGCCTGGTCCCGCACGAAGGCGGCCAGTTCGGCGCCCGGCACCCGCCGGTGGCCGTGCTCGTCCCGCTCGGCGGGCAGCCGCCCGCCGTCCACCCAGCGCCGGACGGTGTCGGCGCTGACCCCGAGCAGCGCGGCCGCCTCACTGATCCTGAACGTCGTCACGAGGGATGATCGTAGCCCTCGCAGATTCGACCCGCATCTATGCATATGGCCAGATATTGCAAGCCGTTCAGGGCGTTCTCTCTGGCATTTGCCATAGCCGCACCTTCACCGCCCCCCGGCTTCGGGAGGACGGCGGCCGGATGTCACCATCTACTTACATCCCCGTCGCGAGGAGGACCCGGTGACGCAGCCGCACCCGACGACCCTGGTCATCGAACGCCACGGGACCGCGAGCCTGCGGTCCCGTGCGGTCTCGGCGGGGATCCGCCGCTTCCTGCGCCCCCGGCTGGCCAAGGCCGCCGCGCTCCCCTTCGACGACCGGGCGCTGCGGCGCGCGGCGGCCCTGGACCGGCTCGCCGCACGGGCCCCGGCACCGCGGGGCGTCCGCACGGAGAAGGTCCGCTTCGACGGGTTCGGCGCGGAGTGGGTGCGCGGGCCCGGCGCACCGTCCGCCCGCGACCGCGTGATCCTCTACCTGCATGGCGGCGGCTGGGTCTGCTGCGGCCTCAACACGCACCGCCGGATGATCGCCTCGTTCGGCTCCGCCGCCGGCGTCCCCGCGCTGTCGGTCGACTACCGGATGATCCCCGCCGTCCCGTTCGAGCGGGAGGTCGAGGACTGCCTCACCGCCTACCGGTGGCTGCTCGACGAGCGGGGCGTCGACCCCGCGCACATCGTCATCATGGGCGACTCGGCGGGCGGGCACCTCACCTTCGCCACCGCGCTGCGCGCCCGCGCCGAGGGCCTGCCGATGCCGGCGGCGCTCGCCGCGCTGTCCCCCATGCTCGACATGGACCTGACCGACAAGCTCGCGCACGCCAACATGGGCCTCGACCCGTCCGACCCGGGCGTGCTGCTGGAGCGGCTGGTGGAGGCGTTCCTCGGCCACCTCGACCTCAAGGACCCGGCGGTCTCCCCCGTCCGCGCCGACCTGGCCGGGCTGCCGCCCGTCCTGCTCACGGCCGGCTCCACCGAGCTGCTGTACTGCGACTCCGAGCTGATGGCGCGGCGGCTCGCCGAGGCCGGCGTCCCCGTGACGCTGCAGGTGTGGGACCGGCAGATCCACGTCTTCCAGATGTTCGGCCCGTACCTGCCGGAGTCCCGCGCGGCGATCCGCGCGCTCGGCCGGTTCGTCCGCGACGCGCTGGACGGCCGCCTCGCCGCGGCCCCGGACGGCACGCCCGCCGGCCTGGAGAGCGCCGGTTGACCTGAATCGCGGTTGAGGTCCTAGCGTCGGCTCCGTGAGCACCACCGCAGATCGGAGAGCGACGATGCCCGACCCGTTCACCCCGGCCGAGCGCGCCTACCTCGGCACGCAGAGCCTCGGCCGGCTGTCCACGATCGGCCCGGACGGCGGGCCGCAGACGCGGCCCGTCGGGTACCGGCTGAACGGCGACGGGACGATCGACATCGGCGGCCCGGACAACGCGGCCAGCCGCAAGTACCGCAACGTCCTCGCGGACCCGCACGTGTCGTTCCTCGTCGACGACAAGCCGCCCGCCGACGACCCGGACGCGGTGCGGCCCGGCTGGGGACGCGGCGTGGAGATCCGCGGGACCGCGGAGCCGGTCAAGGGCCGCATGCACATCGGCGAGGGCTTCTTCAGCGACGACCTGATCCGGATCCGCCCGGTCCGCGTGATCAGCTGGCACATCGACGCCGAGCGCCCCGAGCAGCAGGCCCGCACGGTGGCCTGAGACGGCGGTGTGGACGCGGACACCGCGGGTAAAGGGGGTGCAAAACAGAATCCGTAGCCCGGTCAGGAGGAATGATCATGACTGGGACCATGCGCGTACCGCGCACCAGGGGCGGCTTCAGCGGGATCCTGCTGGTGCTGCTGGGCCTGTGGGGCGGGCTGCTGCCCTTCGCCGGCCCCTACTTCGACTTCGGGTTCGCGCCCGACGACACCTGGGTCTACGACACCGACCGGCTCCAGCTCAGCATCGCCCCCGCGGCCGCCGCCGTGCTGGGCGGGCTGATCGTGCTGTTCAGCGCGCACCGCGCGATCGCGATCCTCGGCGCGTGGCTGGGCGTCCTCGGCGGCGCCTGGTTCGCTGTGGGCGGGCCGCTCGCCACGCTGTGGGACGTCCCGGGCGTGGGCGCGCCGCTCGGCACGGGCGAGGGCCGGCACCTCGCCGAGCAGCTGTCCGGCTTCGCCGGGCTCGGCGTCGTCATCGTGTTCTTCGCGGCGCTCGCGCTCGGGCGGTTCGCGGTGGTCGGCGTCCGCGAGGCGGTGCCGCCGGACGAGCCGCAGCGGGAGTCCGCCGGCACCACGCAGCCGCTGGTGTTCGGCCGCTACGCGCGGGAGAACGCCGGGCCGGGGCAGCCGGTCGAGCCGGGGCGCCCGCCCGCGCCGCGCCCGCCGGGCGACCAGCGGGTCGCGGGCGAGCAGGGCCGCGTCGAGCGGTAGCGAGCACGGCCGCGTCGAACGGTAGGAGGCCGGACGGCGGCCGCCCGGACCGTGGCGGTGCGGGCGGCCGTTGTGCGGGCGGCCGTGCGGGCGGTCAGCGGTTCCGGCTGCGCATGTTCCGGACGGACTTGGTGGTCTCGTAGCTGCCCTTCTCGTCGTCCAGCTTCACGTCGTCGCGGTCGGTGAACATCGCGACGAACGCGACGAGCAGGCCGACGCCGCCGATCCACGGCTCGCGCCAGACGAAGCTGGCCGCCACGCAGGCGACCGCAACGGCAATGAGCAGCAAGAGCTTCACGTCGCACCCCTCGACCGCGCCATGAACGTCCGGGAGAACCGCTCACCCAGACTAGAACACGCATTCGTTGCGAGATCAACGAGTAATGGAAGACTTACGCGCTGCCCGCAGGATGCATCCTGACACGCCGCGGCCCGCCGGGGAAAGATCCCCGGCGGGCCGCGGCGGAAAATCCGGCTACTTGCGGGCCTTGCCGCGCTTCTCGCGGATCTTCATCGCGATGTCGAGCGGCGTCCCGGCGAACCCGAACTCCTCGCGCAGCCGCCGCTCGATGAACCGCCGGTACCCCTCCTCGAGGAACCCCGAGGTGAACAGCACGAACCGGGGCGGCCGCACCCCCGCCTGCGTCGCGAACAGCACGCGCGGCTGCTTGCCGCCGCGCACCGGGTGCGGGTGCGAGTTCACCAGGTCGGCGAAGAACTGGTTCAGCTTCGACGTCGGGACGCGGGTGTTCCAGCCGTCCAGCGCCGTGTCGATCGCCGGGACGAACCGGTCCATGTGCCGGCCCGTCTTGGCGGAGATGTTCACCCGCGGCGCCCACCGCGCGTTGTGGAGCTGCCGGTCGATCTCCCGCTCCAGGTAGTGGCGGCGCTCCTCGTCCAGCAGGTCCCACTTGTTGTACGCGATGACCAGCGCCCGGCCCGAGTCGATCACCATCGACACGATCCGCAGGTCCTGCTCGGCGAGCGGCTCCGCCGCGTCCACCAGCACGACCGCGACCTCGGCGCGCTCCAGCGCCGACTGGGTGCGCAGCGTCGCGTAGAAGTCGGCGCCCTGGTTCTCCCGGTGCCGCCGCCGGATCCCCGCCGTGTCGATGAACCGGAACGTCCGGCCGCCCAGCTCGATCAGCTCGTCGATCGGGTCGCGGGTGGTGCCGGCCACCGCGTCCACCACGGCCCGGTTCTCCCCCGCCAGCTGGTTCAGCAGGCTCGACTTGCCGACGTTCGGACGGCCCAGCAGCGCGATCCGGCTCGGCCCGCCCTGCTCCCCGAACGTCTCGCGCGGCGCCTCCGCCGGCAGCGCCTCCAGCACCGCGTCCAGCAGGTCCCCGCTGCCGCGGCCGTGCAGCGCCGACACCGGGTGCGGCTCCCCGATCCCCAGCGACCACAGCATCGCCGCGTCCGCCTCGGCGCCCGTGTCGTCGACCTTGTTGGCCACCAGCACCACCGGCTTGCCGGACCGGCGCAGGATCTCCACCACGGCCTCGTCCACGTCCGTGGCGCCCACCGTCGCGTCCACCACGAACATCACCACGTCCGCCAGGTCGACCGCGAGGCGCGCCTGCTCGGCGATCGCGGCGGCCAGCCCGGCCGCGTCCGGCAGCCAGCCGCCGGTGTCGACGACGGTGAACCGCCGCCCCGACCACGTCGCGTCGTAGGCGACCCGGTCCCGGGTCACCCCCGGCACGTCCTCCACGACGGCCTCGCGGCGCCCCAGGATCCGGTTCACCAGCGTCGACTTGCCGACGTTGGGCCGCCCCACCACCGCCACCACCGGCGCGGGGCCGGCGTCGGCGGCGACGTCCTCGACGACGTCCGCGGTCTCGATCTCGTAATCGCTCACAGTCACATATCCCCACAGGGGCCGTCAGGCCGCCCGCTCACTCATGCTCTTTGGCGAGGCGGACGACCGCCTCGATGACCTCGGCGAGGCCCAGTTCCGTCGAGTCGATCTCGTGCGCGTCCGCCGCCTTCGCCAGCGGCGACGCCTTCCGGGTGGAGTCCAGCCGGTCGCGGCGCGCCTGCTCCGCCTGCGTCACCGTCACCGACGCGCCCGGGTCCGCCGCCAGGTCCTTCGCGCGGCGGGCCGCCCGCACCTCCTCGCTGGCGGTGAGGTACACCTTGACGGGCGCGTCCGGCGCGACGACCGTGCCGATGTCGCGGCCCTCCACGACGATGCCCCCGTCCGTCATGATCTCACGCTGCAGCGCCACCAGCCGCGCCCGGACGGCCGGGACCGCGCTGACCGCGCTGACCGCGTTCGTCACCTCGCGGGTCCGGATCGGCTCCGAGACGTCCTGCCCGTCCACGCTGATCGACGGGGCGTCCGGGTCGGTGCCGGACACGATCACCGGGTCCCCGGCGCGCGCCGCGACCGCGTCGGCGTCCTCGACCGGGACGCCGTTGCGCAGCATCCACCACGTCATCGCGCGGTACATCGCGCCGGTGTCGAGGTAGCGCAGCCCGAGCGCGCGGGCGACGCCCTTGGACGCGCTGGACTTGCCCGAACCGGAGGGTCCGTCCATGGCGATGACGAGCGGCACGATCGCTCCCTTTCGTCGGCGTCGAAGCGCCCGCCGGCGCGGGCGGGCGGCGGGCGGGGCGGGCGGCGGAACGCGAGCGTTTCCCTCGCGGGGGCCCAGCGCATCAGGCTACCGGCCCGCGCGCACCACCGCGGCCCGCCGCAAGATCCGCGGCCCGGCTAGCGGCCGGGCACCGACCAGCCGCGGGAGCGCAGCTCGGTGGCGAGCCTCTCCGCCGCCTCCGGCACCACCGCCAGCTCCAGGACGCCCAGCGGGCGGCCCGGCGAGTGCTCGATCGTCACGTCCTCGATGTTCACCCCGGCGACCCCCGCCGCCTGGAAGATCATCGCCAGCTCGCCCGGCCGGTCCGGGATGACCACCTGCACCGTCGCGTACGCCGACTGGCCGCCGCCGTGCTTGCCCGGGATCCGGGACCGGCCCGCGTTCCCGCGCAGCAGCAGGTCCGCGACGTGCGCCGACGCGCCCTCGCTGCCGTCGCGCAGCAGCGACGCCGCCACCGCCAGGTCCGTCGCGACCGCCTCCAGCACGTCCGCGACCGGCTCGGCGTTCGCCGACAGGATCCCGATCCACAGCCGCGGGTCGCTCGCCGCGATCCGCGTCACGTCCCGGACGCCCTGCCCCGACAGGCCCAGCGCCACGTCGTCGGCGCCCGTCAGCCGCGCCGCGACCGCCGCCGACACCACGTGCGGGCCGTGCGACACCAGCGCCACCGCCCGGTCGTGCTCGGCGGCGTCCACCTCCACCGGCATCGCGCCGCACGCCTTCACCAGCGCCGTCACCGCCGCCACCGCCTCCGGAGCCGCCTCCGGCGTCGCGCACAGCGCCCACGGCCGGCCGAGGAACAGGTCCGGGCGGGCCGCGCCCGGCCCCGACCGCTCGCTGCCGGCGAGGGGGTGCCCCGCCACGAACGTCGACAGGTCGCAGCCCAGCTCCGCCGCCTGCGCCAGCGGCAGCGCCTTCACGCTCGCGACGTCCGTGTACGCCGTGGCCAGACCGCGCTTCTGCGCGTCCAGCAGCGTCACCGCGACCGCCGCGGGCGGCACCGCCAGCACCGCGAGGTCCGCAGGCTCCGCGGACGCGCCGCCCGGCAGCGCCGTTCCCGCGCCCAGCTCGACCGCCAGCGCGAGGGCGGCGGCGTCCCGGTCGGTCAGCAGCACCTCGGCGCCGCGCTCGCGCATCGCCAGCGCGATCGACGTGCCGATCAGGCCCGTCCCGACCACGACGATGCGGCCCACCACGTCCTCGTCCACGCCCGTCACCCTACTGCGCCCCATCCCGCCTGATCATCGTTCCGCTGATCATTGCGACCGCCTGCCCCGCCGGGCGCCACCGCGCCCCGCACATGCCTCGCTGCGCTCGGGCGCTACTGCGCGATGTCCAGGCGGAGCGCCTTGGCGCCGCGCAGGTACACGTGCTGGACCTCCGCGCGCGGACGGTCCGTCGCGACGTGCGCCATCAGCCGGATCACCCGCGGCAGCGCGTGCGGCACGGCGATCTCGCTCGCGCACATCAGCGGCACCTCCTGGAACCCGAGCTTGCGCGCCGCGAGCGCCGGGAACTCCGCCGTCAGGTCCGGCGTCGCCGTGAACAGCACGCTGATCACGTCGTCGGTCGTCAGCCCGTTGCGGCTCATGACCTCGCTCACCAGCTCGGCCGTCGCCGCCAGGATCTCCTCCCGGTCGTCGGCGTCCACCTGCGTCGCCCCGCGGACCGCGCGTACCGCCACGTCGTCCCTCTCCGTCTCGCCTGAATCGCGGCGCCGGGCCTACAGCCCGACCACCTGGTAGAGCTCGCCGACCTCCTGGACGGTCAGCGCGCGCATCCCGCCCGGCTTCAGCTGGCCCAGCTTGATCGGGCCGAACTCTATGCGGGCCAGCTGCTGCACCGGGAACCCGACCTCCTTCAGCAGCCGCCGCACGATGTGCTTGCGCCCCTCGTGCAGGGTGATCTCCACCAGCACCCGCTTGCCGACCTGGTCGAACACCCGGAACTTGTCGGCCTTGGCCGGGCCGTCGTCCAGCGTCACCCCGGCGCGCAGCCGCTTGCCGAGATCGCGCGGGATCGGCCCGTGGATCTCGGCGAGGTAGGTCTTGAACACCCCGTAGCTCGGGTGGGTGAGCCGGTGGGCGAGCTCGCCGTCGTTGGTGAGCAGGATCAGGCCCTCGGTGTCGGTGTCTAGCCGGCCGACGTGGAACAGCCGCTCCGGCACGTCCACGTAGTCCTCCAGGGACTTGCGGCCCCGCTCGTCCGACATCGTGCTGACGACGCCGCGCGGCTTGTTGACCATGTAGTACCGCATCTCGGCGCGCGTCTCGACCCGCTTGCCGTCCACGTGGATCACGGCCCGCTGCGGGTCGACCCGCTCGCCGAACCGGAACACCCGCTTGCCGTCGACGGTCACGCGGCCCTCGCCGATCAGCTCCTCGCAGTGGCGGCGGCTGCCGATCCCGGCCTCGGCCAGCACCTTCTGCAGCCGCACGCCCTCGTTGTCAGTCACGTTTCCTCAACTATGTCTTCTGGCAGGTCGTCGGGGAGGAAGGGGGCCAGCTCCGGCAGTTCGCCGAGGTCGCGCAGCCCCAGCCGCTCCAGGAAGTACCCGGTGGTGCGGTACAGGTGCGCGCCGGTCTCCGGTTCCTGGCCGGCGTTCTCGATCAGGCCGCGCAGCGTGAGCGTCCGCATCACGCCGTCGCTGTTGACGCCGCGGACCGCCGACACCCGCGCCCGGCTCACCGGCTGCCGGTAGGCGACGACCGCGAGGGTCTCCAGCGCGGCCTGCGTCAGCCGGGCCTGCTGGCCGTCGGTGACGAACCGCTCCACCACCGGGGCGCAGACGTCCCGGGTGTAGAACCGCCAGCCGCCGGCGACCTCCCTGAGGTCGAACCCGCGGCCCTGCTCGGTGTATTCCGCGGCCAGCTCCCGCAGCGTCGCGGCGACCTCGCCGCGCGGCCGCTCCAGCAGCTGCGCCAGGGTGATCTCGGCGACCGGCTCGTCCACCACCAGCAGGATCGCCTCGATCGAGGCGCGCAGGCCCGGCTGCCCCTCGCCGCCGGCGCCGGACGCCTCCTCCGGAGCCTCATCCGGCGCGTCCGCGTCCGGAGCCTCGGGCGGGGCCTCCGCCTGCGGCGCCTCGGCCTGGGGCTCGTCGGGCGCGTCCTGCGGGGGGCGCTCCTCCGGCGTGTCCGGGCCGGGTCCCTCAGTCATCGTCGTCCTCGTCCTTCCCGTCCTTGTCGGCCGCGTCCCGGGCCTCGCGGGAGCCCTCGTAGTCGTCGCCGACCGCCACGTCGCCCTCGTCGGTGCCGGTCCACGTGACGTGCAGCTCACCGAGCGGTTCGAGCTGCTCGAACGTGACGGCCCGCTCCCGGTACAGCTCCAGCAGCGCCAGGAACCGCGCGACGACCTCGTAGGTGCCGTCGGCGTCGGACGCCAGGACGCGGAACGTGGTCTTGCGGAGCCGCCGCAGCTTCTCCACGACGATCTCGGCCTGCTCCTTGACGCTCGCCTTCGGCTGGTACATGTGCTCGACCGACACCGAGGGCGGCGCCTTCGGGGCGAGGGCCTTGGCCGCGAGCCGGGCGAACTCCTCCGGGCCGAGGCCGAGCAGCACCTCCGGCAGCAGGTTGGCGAACTTCGGCTCCATCGGCACCACGCGCGGGAACCGCCTGCCCGCGTCGGCCATCCGGGCGGCGAGCACCTGCGCGGCCTCCTTGTACGCGCGGTACTGCAGCAGCCGGGCGAACAGCAGGTCGCGGGCCTCCAGCAGGGCCAGGTCCTCCTCGTCGTCGACCTCGCCGGACGGCAGCAGCCGCGCCGCCTTCAGGTCCAGCAGGGTCGCGGCGACGAGCAGGAAATGGCTGGCCTGGTCGAGGTCCCAGTCCTTGCCGTAGGAGCGGATGTGGGCGATGAAGTCGTCGGTGACCTTGTGCAGGGACACCTCGGTGATGTCGAGCTTGTGCTTGGAGATCAGCCCGAGGAGCAGGTCGAACGGGCCGTCGAAGTTGTCGAGGTGGACGCGGAAGCCCTGCCCCTCGCCGTGTTCCTCGCCCTCGCGCTGGCCTTCGCCCTCGCGCTGCCCCTCGCCCTCGCTCTGCTCCGGCGCCGTCTCGTCCACGTCGCTCACGGTAGCGGAGGACGCCGCTCGTCCCGTGCTCCCCGGCAACATGCTCACCGGCCACATCGTCCCATGCCCGGCGGGGTGCGGGCGCCCGGCGGCGGGGCGCGGGCGGGGCGCCCGTCAGGAGGGGCGGCGCCCGGCGATCCGGGCGACGAGGTCCTCGGCCTGGACGCGGGTGAAGGAGCCGGTGATCTGCACCGAGCCGCCCGTGATGGGGCCGTCGGTGACCGCCGGAGCCGACAGCACCCGCCCGCCGACGACCATCGCGATCTGCTGCCCGGGCGTCCCGGGCTGCTGCTGCGCCGCCGTCCCGGTGAGCCCGGCGAAGGCCCGCGCGTCCGCCTTGCTGAGGCCGATCTGGATGGTCCAGGACGTGGACCCGCCGGACGGCGGCTCGACCTTCATGCGCTCGACGCGGCGGACGGTCATGCCGCCGCCCGCGAGCCGGTAGCAGGACGTCCCGGACGCCTCCGGCAGCGTCCCGGCCGCGCAGGGCGCCTGGGTGACCGCCGCGACCTGCTGGAGCGTCATCGGCTGCCGGAGGTCGGTCGGGCCGCCGTCGTAGCCGTCGCCGCCGCTGGTCGCCAGGAAGACGGCCACACCGGCAACCACGAGGACGAGGACGAGCGCGGCGACGCCCCCGATGATCAGCGGCGTCCGGCGCGAGGGCCGGGCGGGCGGCGGGTACTGCGCGCCGGCGCCGGGCAGCGGGTAGGCGGTCGGCGCCGCTCCGGGCGGAGGCGGTCCGGCGGGGGGCATCCCGGCCGGTGGGGGCATGCCGGCCGGCGGCGTCGGCGCGTACGGCGGGGGCGGCGGGCCCTCGCCCGAGGGCGGCGGGGCGTAGATGGGCGGCGGGGGCCGGAACGGCTCGGGCGGCTCGCCGGGGGGCTGGGCCATGCTGATCCCTACCGTGCGGGGATGGCGGTCAGGACATGTCGCGCAGGCGCCGGACGAGCGTGCTGTGCTCGCCGTGGGCGTCGAAGTCGCCGATCATCGCCGCGACGGCCTCGCGGACCAGCCGGCCCCGGTCGACGGGCAGGGCGTGGTCGGCGCGCAGCCGCAGCCGCAGCTGCTCCAGCGCGAGCAGCTCGTCGGACGAGATGTACACGGTGATCTTGGAGTCGTGGCGCTGGCGTCCGGTGGGGCGGCGCCCGGCGTCCGGCACCGCGAGCCGGGACGGGCCGGTGCCCGGCACCGCGCGCTCCGCCCCGGCGCGTTCCGGAGCGGTGTGGTCCGGGACGGCGTACTCGGGGACGGCGTGCTCCGGCCGGGCGCGCCCGGGTGCGGGCGGGCCGCCGGGCGGGCCGGGAGCGGGGCCGGGCGGCGGCGCGGTGGGCCGGAAGATCTCATCGACACCGGGCAGCCTTACCCGACGTGAGCCCACCTTCCGAGCACCTCCCGCGCCAGACCCCGGTATGCGTTCGCGCCCATCGAGTTCGGGTCGAAGTACGTGATCGGCTCCCCGGCGACGGTCGCGTCAGGAAACCGTACCGTGCGGTTGATGACCGTGTGGAAGACCTTGTCGCCGAAGGCCTCGACGATGCGGCCGAGGACCTCGCGGGTGTGCAGGGTCCGCGAGTCGTACATGGTGCCGAGCACGCCGTCGATCACCAGGCCCGGGTTGATCCGGCCCTGCACCTTGTCGATGGTCTCCATCAGCAGCGCGACACCGCGCATCGCGAAGTACTCGCACTCCAGCGGGATCAGCACGCCCTCGCTGGCGGCCAGCGCGTTCACGGTCAGCAGGCCGAGCGACGGCTGGCAGTCGATCAGGATGTAGTCGTAGTGCGGGACCGCGGACTTCAGCGCGCCCTGCAGGATGTACTCGCGGCCCACCTCGTGGACGAGCTGGACCTCGGCGCCGGACAGGTCGATGTTGCTCGGCAGCAGGTCCATGCCGTCGACGCCGGTCTCCAGGACGACGTCCTCCCACTCGGTGTCGCGTTCGAGCAGCAGGTTGTGGATCGTCATGTCGAGCTGGCGCGGGTCGCCCTTGCCGAGGCCGACCGACAGGGCGCCCTGCGGGTCGAAGTCGACGAGCAGCACCCGGCGGCCGTACTCGGCGAGCGCGGCGCCCAGGTTGATCGTCGTGGTGGTCTTGCCGACGCCGCCCTTCTGGTTGCAGATGGCGACGATGCGGGCGGGTCCGTGCTCCGCCAGCGGCTCCGGCTCCGGAAAGACGGGCACGGGTCGCTGAGTCGGGCCGAGGGCCCGACTCGGATCGGTCTCTATGGTGGCGGAGGAGAGGACTCCATGCCCGCCGTTCGTGCTGGTCACCAGATCCCTCCCCGGCGGCCGGGAATGCCGTCCAGAACGGGGACTCTAGGGCCCCGTCCCCTGCGTCTCAAGCCGACGCGCGCCGAGTGTCGACATTTGTCGCGGCGGGCACGGCCGTGCGTCCCGGCCTGCGCGGTGCGCGCGGCTGAACGCTCAGCTCCGGGCACGCGGATGCGATGTGGCGTACACCTCGCGCAGCAGCTGGACCGTCACCAGAGTGTAGACCTGCGTGGTCGTCACGGAGGCGTGTCCGAGCAATTCCTGGACGACGCGCACATCGGCGCCGCCGTCCAGCAGGTGGGTGGCGAACGAGTGCCGCAGCGTGTGCGGCGACACCTGCGACAGCCGCGCCCGGTCGGCGGCGGCGCGCAGCACCATCCACGCGCCCTGCCGCGACAGCCGCCCGCCGCGGGCGTTCAGGAACAGCGCGGGGCCGCCGCGTCCGGCGCCGGCGAGCTCGGGGCGCGCGCGGACGAGGTAGGCGTCGACGGCCCGCACCGCGTAGTCGCCGATCGGGACGATCCGGGCCTTGCCCCCCTTGCCGGCGACGCGGGCGAACCCGTCGGCGAGGTCGAGGTCGTCGACGTCCAGGCCGACCGCCTCGGAGATCCGGGCGCCGGACCCGTACAGCAGCTCCAGCAGCGCGCGGTCGCGCAGGCCGCGGGCGGTGCCGGCGTCGCCGTCGGACGGTCCGGCGGCCGCGGCGAGCAGCCGCTCGACCTCCTCCAGCGTGATGGCCTTGGGGAGCCGCCGCGGCGGCGTCGGCGGTTTGACGTCGTGCGCGGGGTCGTCGGACGCGAGGCCCTCGCGCAGCGCGAACCGGTGCAGCCCCCTGACGGCGACGAGCGCGCGCGCCGCCGACCCGGCCGACAGCGGCGGGTGCTCCTCGTCGCCCTCCCGCAGGCCCATCAGGAACGCGCGGACGTCGTCCTCGGTGATGTCGGCGACGGAGGCGCGGCCACGGCCCTCCTGCACCCGGACGTAGCGGCGCAGGTCGCGGCGGTAGGACGACAGGGTGTTGGCGGCGAGGCCGCGCTCGACGGCCAGGTGCCCCAGGTAGGTGCGCACCGCCGACTCGAGCGCGGAGCCGGTGCCCGGTTCGGGGCCGGCGTCCGGTGCGGGGGGCCGCTCGGCGGACCGGCGGGTCGTGCTCGGGGACAGTGCGGCACCTCTTCTGACGGTCGGTCGGCTCGGTCGGGGTCGGCTCGGTCGGGTCGCTCGAGGCGGGTCGCGACGTGCCCATCATGCCCCCTCCTGCCGCGCCGCGCAGGGGTCTGCGGCGCGGCCGTGTCGCGTTTCGCACCGCCGCCGTCCCGACCCGGCCGCGCCGCCCCCACCGAACGCGAAGGACGCGGAACGCCCCGCCGTCCCGTATCGGGAGGCGGGGCGTTCCGCGTCGCGGTCGCCGGGGCCGGTGTCAGTCCTCCGGGGCGTCGGCGGGGCGCAGGTCGCGGTAGCCGGAGGCGCGCGAGGCGTGCGCGGCGAGGATCCCGACGCACGCGATCATGTTGTGCACGTCGCCCGCGAGGACCTTGCGGACGGCCTCGTCCAGCGGCACCCACACCACCGGCATGTCGGCCTCCTCGTGCACCCGCTCGAAGTCGATCTGCTCGGCGGGCACCTGCGTGAGGTCGCGGGCGAGGAAGATCCGGCTCCGCTCGTCCGACATGCCCGACGAGGGGAACACGTCGACGAGGGTGTCCCAGCGGGCGGCCCGGTACCCGGCCTCCTCCAGCAGCTCCCGCTCCGCGAGCTTGCGCAGCGGCTCCCCCGCGACGTCGCGGAGACCGGCGGGCGCCTCCCAGAGCAGCCGCTCGACGGGGTGCCGGTACTGGCGCAGCAGCAGCACCCGGTCGCGGTCGTCGAGGGCGAGGACGCCGACGGAGCCGAGGTGCTCGATGACGTCGCGGCCGACGATCTCGGTGCCGCCGCCGGGGCCGCTCGGCATCTCGACGCGGTCGCGGCGGACGTTGAACACCCGCCCCGCGAACGCGGTGGACTCCTCGACGACCTTCCAGCGCTCCGGCCGGTCGCGGACGTCGTCCGGGCCGAGCTCGGGGCCGGTCCCCGGGCCGGCGGTCACGACGCGTCCGCGGCGCGCGCGTCGGCGTAGTCGATCGCCGCGGAGACCAGGCCGGTGAACAGCGGGTGCGGGCGGGTCGGCCGGGACCGGAACTCCGGGTGCGCCTGGGTGCCGACGAAGAACGGGTGGGCCTCGCGGGGCAGCTCGACGTACTCGACGAGCCGGCCGTCGGGCGACAGCCCGGAGAACCGCAGCCCCGCCTCCTCCAGCCGGTCGCGGTAGGCGTTGTTGACCTCGTAGCGGTGCCGGTGCCGCTCGGAGACCTTCGCCTCCCCGTACAGCTCCCGCACCACCGACCCGTCGGCGAGGTCGGCCGGGTAGAGGCCGAGCCGCATCGTGCCGCCCATGTCGCGCTCGCCGGCGACCACGTCGACCTGGTCGGCCATGGTCGCGACCACCGGGTGCGCGGTGGTGGCGTCGAACTCGGCGCTGCCGGCGTCGGCGAGCCCGGCGAGCGTCCGCGCCGCCTCGATCACCATGCACTGCAGGCCGAGGCAGATGCCGAGCAGCGGGACGCGGTTCTCGCGGGCGTGCCGGATCGCGCCGAGCTTGCCCTCGATGCCGCGGACGCCGAACCCGCCGGGGATCAGCACGCCGTCGACGCCGTCCAGCTCCCGCTTGGCGCCCTCGGGGGTCGCGCAGTCGTCGCTCTTCACCCAGCGGATGTGCACCTTGGCGTCGTTGCCGAACCCGCCGTGCCGCAGCGCCTCCGTCACCGACAGGTAGGCGTCGGGCAGGTCGATGTACTTGCCGACCAGCGCGATCGTGACCTCGCGGGCGGGCTTGTGGACGCGGCGCAGCAGCCGGTCCCAGGCGCCCCAGTCGACGTCCCGGAACGGCAGCCCGAGCCGGCGCACCACGTAGGCGTCGAGGCCCTCGGCGTGCAGCACCTTCGGGATGTCGTAGATGGACGCGGCGTCGACCGCGGACACCACGGCCTCGCGGTCCACGTCGCACATCAGGCTGATCTTGTGCTTGAGCCCGTCGGTGATCGGCCGGTCCGAGCGGCACACGATCGCGTCGGGCTGGATGCCGATGGAGCGCAGCGCGGCGACCGAGTGCTGGGTCGGCTTGGTCTTCAGCTCGCCGGACGGGCCGATGTAGGGCAGCAGCGACACGTGCAGGAAGAAGCAGTTGTCGCGGCCGATCTCGTGTCGGATCTGCCGCACCGACTCCAGGAACGGCAGCGACTCGATGTCGCCGACGGTCCCGCCGACCTCGGTGATGACGATGTCGACCTCGGTGTCGTCCGCCATCCCGCGGATGCGGTCCTTGATCTCGTTGGTGATGTGCGGGATCACCTGCACGGTGTCGCCGAGGTACTCCCCGCGCCGCTCCTTGGCGATCACGTTGGAGTAGACCTGGCCGGTGGTGACGTTCGCGGACCCGTGCAGCTCGGTGTCCAGGAACCGCTCGTAGTGGCCGATGTCCAGGTCGGTCTCGGCGCCGTCGTCGGTGACGAACACCTCGCCGTGCTGGAACGGGTTCATGGTGCCGGGGTCGACGTTGAGGTAGGGGTCCAGCTTCTGCATGGTGACCCGCAGCCCGCGAAGGGTGAGAAGCCGCCCCAGGCTGGAGGCCGTCAGTCCCTTGCCGAGGCTGGAGGCGACACCGCCGGTGACGAAGAGGTGCTTGGTAGGACGTGATCTACCAGTGGCTGCCGAAGGCAAGAAGGCGCTCCCGTGGTCGTTGCGAGGCGGCGATCCGACGTGCTCGGTACCGCACTGTCCACGGGCCACCAGGATAACAGCCGGGCACGGGTGCGCCATCCCGGGCGTGCCCCGCTCCCCCTGGTCAGAGGGTGTGGGGCGGGCGGCCCGCGCCCCCCGGCCCGCGGGCCGGGGGGATTCTCACAGCCGCGGGGTCGCCGCGGTGGGCATGATCGTGCGCAGCTGGCGGGTCAGCTCGTCGATCAGGGATCGGGCCTGGTCGGCGGCCTGCCGGGCGGCGTCGCGCTCCTGGGACAGCTCGGCGATCTGCGCGCGCTGCTCGGTGACGGCCTGGGCGAGCTGGTCGACCCACTGGTCGCGCTCGGCGAGCTTCTCGGCGACCGCGTCGCGCTCGGCGGCCATCTGCCGCATCCCGGCGACCGCCTTGTCGCGTTCCCGGCCGGCCTGGTCGGCGCGGCCCCGGGCGAGGGTCAGCTCCGACTCGGCGCGCGCCTGCGACTGCACCGCGGCCTCCCGGGTGCGGTCGGCGGCCTCGCGGGCCTTGGCGCTGGCGTCGCGCTCGCGTTCGGCCTTCTTGGCGGCCTCCAGCGACTGCGCGGCGGTGTCCAGGGCCTGCTGGCGCTCGGCCTCGGCGGCCTCGGCGCGGGTGATGGCCTCCTGCGCGCGGCGCTCGGCGTCCTGAGCGCGCCGCTCCGCCTCCTGCGCGCGGCGCTCGTTCTCCTGGGCGCGGCGCTCGGACTCCTGCGCGCGGCGGCGCGTCTCGTCGGCCTCCTTGCCGGCGGCGACGACGGCGTGCTGCAGGTTCTGCGCGGTCATCTCCGCGTCGGTCACCTTGGAGCGCAGCGCCGACAGCTCGCTGTGCGCGGCCTCCAGGGCGCGCGACAGCTCTGAGGCCTGCTCGGCGACCCGGTCGCGCTCGGCCTCGGCGGAGCGGCGGCCGCCGACGGCGTCCTCGACGGCGCGCAGCGCGTCGTCGCGGGCCTCGCTCATCGCGTCGCGCTGCTGGATCGCCTGCCGGACGGTGGCCTCGGCCTCGGCGACGCGGCGCTCGGCCTGCTCGGCCTGGGCCTGCGCCTGCTCCATCTGGGCACGGGCCTGCTCGGCCTGCGCGCGCGCCTGGTCGGCCTGCACGCGGGCCTGCTCGGCCTGCCCGCGCGCCTGGTCGGCCTGGGCGCGGCCCTGCTGCGCCTGGTTCCAGGCGGCCGCGGCGTCGCGCTGCGCGGCCTCCTTCTCCTGCTGCAGGGCGGCGATCTGGGTGACGGCCTCGTTCTGCACCTCGCCGGCGCGCCGCTCGGCCTCGGCCACCTGGCGCTCGGCGTCCACGGCGCGGCGGTCGGCCTGCTCGGCCTGGCCCCGCGCGCGCTGCACCTCGCCCCAGGCGGCGGCCGCGTCGCGCTGCGCCGACTCCTTCTCCGCCTGGATCGCCGCCACCTGCGAGGCGGCCTCGTTCTGCGCCTCGCTGACCTTGCGCTCGCCGGCGGCGAGCGCGTCGCCGATGAGGTCGGCCATCTGGCGCAGCCGCTCGACGATGTCCCAGGGCTGGGCCTCGGGCTGCTCGCCCTCGGGGCGTGCGGCGTCCGCGCCCTGGCCGGGCTGCTGGGGCTTGGCCATCTGGATCGGCTGCTGGGCGGCAGGCACGGGCACGTCGGACCCGCGGCCCGGGTCACGCCCCATCGCGGGCCAGGGAGAACCCGCGTCCGGGACTCCGCGCGAACCACCCGATCCGTTCAGCTCACTCACTGGTCTCCTCGCCTCGTGGTCCGGAGACGTTCGAGCGGGGCGCCGGGACGCCCCCTCGGGTCGCTGCGTTCCTCGCCTCGCGGCTCGTCACTTCGCTCACGTCTCCTCGCCGACGGCTCCGTCCGGGGGCCGTGTTCCGCGGGGGCTGTCATGGACATGGCGCTCGCGTCACTCCTCGCCCTTGGGCTCGTCGCTCCGCTCACTGAAGGCACTCTAGTGCCGACCAGCGGAACGTTTGCCCAGTTTGGGGTTTAGTTTCGTGCTCGGCTCTCGGTGCGGACGGGGGCCGCACGCCTGGTCACACCCGGTGCGGGCCCCCTGCCGCCCCCACAACGGTGCCACGGGTCACACCGCGCCGCGCGGGAAAGCGCGGACCCGGCCGCCGGGTGGGATGATCCGCGGCATGGAGCTTCGCACCCTGTATCCGCCGATCGAGCCCTACGACTCCGGGCTGCTCGACGTCGGCGACGGCAACCGGATCCACTGGGAGGTCTGCGGGAACCCGGACGGGAAGCCGGCGGTGATGCTGCACGGCGGGCCGGGCGGCGGGTGCAGTCCCGCGCACCGCCGGCAGTTCGACCCGGAGCGGTACCGGATCGTGCTGTTCGACCAGCGCAACTGCGGCCGGAGCCTGCCGCACGCCAAGGACCCGGACGTCTCCCTGGAGGCGAACACGACCTGGCATCTCGTCGCCGACATGGAGCGGCTGCGCGAGCACCTCGGCATCGAGCGGTGGCTGGTGTTCGGCGGGAGCTGGGGCAGCGCGCTGGCGCTGGCGTACGCGCAGACGCATCCGGAGCGGGTGACCGAGCTGGTGCTGCGCGGCATCTTCACGCTGCGGCCGTTCGAGCTGTACTGGTTCTACCAGGAGGGCGCGTCGCTCATCTTCCCCGACCTGTGGGAGAAGTACGTCGAGCCGATCCCGGAGGACGAGCGGGAGGACCTCATCTCCGCCTTCCACGAGCGGCTCAACTCCCCCGACCGGGACGTGCGGGTCGCGGCGGCGAAGGCGTGGGCGACGTGGGAGGGCTCGACGCTGACGCTGCGCCCGGACCCGGAGATGGCGGAGGGGTTCGGGGAGCCGGACTACGCGGTCGCGTTCGCGCGGATCGAGAACCACTACTTCATGAACGAGGGGTTCTTCGAGGACGAGCAGCTGATCAGGGGCGTGGACCGGATCCGGCACATCCCTGCCGTGATCGTGCAGGGCCGCTACGACGTGTGCACGCCCGCGGCGACGGCGTGGGACCTGCACCGCGCGTGGCCGGAGGCGGAGTTCCACATCGTGGACGACGCGGGGCACGCCTACAGCGAGCCGGGGATCCTGCACCGGCTCGTCGAAGCGACCGACCGTTTCGCGCAGGCCGGCTGAGCCGCCGTTTCGGACGCACGTCGATCGCCTCCACGGCATGACCGGAACACGGTCGGGATCCCGCGCTCGCGCCGGGTCCCGGCCGTGTCCGAAATGCCTCCGGACCGCTCTAATCCTTACCGGTCCGCTAACCCTGCCTTACCCGGCGGCAAGGCTGTCACCCGCTTGAAGGTGATGGACCCGGGGCTCACAGGGCCCGCCTCAACGTCTTGGCCCACATCCGCCCCACGGCCCCGCGCGGCGGCTCGACCTCCCGCGATGCGCGGTGACGCCGACCGCACCCCTCCCGTTGTCATTGAATCTGAGTGACTTACCTCACACAACCGATACACAAAAACGCGCGGCAGGCGGGCGCGGAACATTAAGGTTGCGTTCAGGAAGGCGCTCCGCGCGTCCGTCCGCGAAGTCGCCAGTACCTCCTGCGTATCGCAGGGAATGGCGCGCCACCGCTCCGAGAACGGTCGGCCGAAATTACTCCGAATTTGGCAAGCGAACTGCCATACCCGCTGCCCGCCAGGCTAAACATCCTGACGATAACATTACGGAACGATCACTCGGCGAGATTCGGTAAGTTGCCTGGACATGGCACCGCAACCCCTGGAATCACCGACCCGACGCCCCGAAACGGACGAGACGAGCGAGGACGTGCAACTCCAGGAGCCGAGCCTCACCGACGGCCCCGCACTGTGGCGGATCGCCCGGGACTCCAAGGTCCTGGACGTCAATTCGCCCTACAGCTACGCCCTCTGGTGCCGCGACTTCGCCGACACCTCCGTGGTGGCCCGCGACGGCGGCGGAGTCTGCGGTTTCGTCACCGGCTACGTCCGGCCGTCCCGCCCCGACACCTTCTTCGTGTGGCAGGTGGCGGTTGACGACGCCCATCGGGGGCAGGGATTGGCACGCCGCATGCTGGACCGCCTCGGCGACCGGCTGTCGGCACGCGGCCACCGCTTCATGGAGGCCACCGTGACTCCGGACAACACAGCGTCGGAGGCGATGTTCGCCTCGTTCGCCCGGGCCCGCGGCTGCGACCTGACCCGCGAGCCGCTGTTCGGCGCCGAGCACTTCCCCGGCGGCGGACACGAGCCCGAGGTGCTCTTCCGGATCGGCCCGTTCGGCCCCGCGACCTGACCCGCGGCCGGCGGAACCGCCGCCGGCCGGACCCGCTCCGAGTCCGTTCCCGACCCGTACCGCATCCGGCCGGTGCCGCCCGGCACCGGCGTCTCGCCCGAACCGCTCCCACCCCCGACCTGCCGGAGGCAGATCATGGACGTCTTCGCCCGTATGGAATCGGAAGTCCGCGGCTACTGCCGGGGCTGGCCCACGGTGTTCAGCACCGCACAGGGCTCCCACATCACCGACGAGAACGGTCGCAGCTACCTCGATTTCTTCGCCGGCGCGGGAACCCTCAACTACGGACACAACAACCCTCAGCTGAAACGCCGCCTGATGGACTATCTCGCGAGCGACGCCATTGTGCACAGCCTCGACATGTACACCACGGCGAAGCGCGACTTCCTGGAACGATTCAACGAGTACGTCCTCGAGCCGCGGGGCCTCGACTACAAGGTCCAGTTCCCCGGCCCGGCGGGCAACAACTCGGTCGAGGCGGCGCTGAAACTGGCCCGCAAGTTCACCGGACGCGAGACCGTCGTCAGCTTCACCAACGCCTTCCACGGCATGACGCTCGGCGCGCTCGCGGTCACCGGGAACTCGATGAAGCGCACCGGCGCCGGCGTGCCGCTCGGGCACGGCGTCGCGATGCCGTACGACAACTACCTCGACGGCCGCACGCCCGACTTCCTGCTGTTCGAGACGATGCTCGACGACAGCGGCAGCGGCCTGGACAAGCCCGCCGCCGTGATCGTCGAGACGGTGCAGGGCGAGGGCGGCATCAACGTCGCCACCGCCGAGTGGCTGCGCGGCCTGCAGGACCTGTGCCACCGCCAGGACATCCTGCTGATCGTCGACGACGTGCAGATGGGCTGCGGCCGCACCGGCCCGTTCTTCAGCTTCGAGGAGGCCGGGATCACCCCGGACATCGTCTGCCTGTCCAAGTCGCTCAGCGGCTACGGGCTGCCGTTCGCGGTCACCCTCATGAAGCGCGAGCTGGACGTGTGGGAGCCCGGCGAGCACAACGGCACCTTCCGCGGCTTCAACCCGGCGTTCGTCACCGCCATCGCCGCGCTGGAGGACTACTGGACCGGCGAGGGCATGGAGAAGCAGACGCTCGCCAAGGGCCAGCAGGTCCAGACGGCGCTGGAGGAGATCGCGCTCGCGCACGCCGGCGCGATCGACACCGTCCGCGGCCGCGGCCTCGCGTGGGGCCTGGTGATGAAGGACCCGGAGACCGCGCCGCAGGTGTGCGCCGAGGCGTTCTCCCGCGGGCTGCTCATGGAGACCTCCGGCCCCGAGGGCGAGGTCGTCAAGCTGCTGCCGCCGCTCACCACGACCGAGACCGAGCTGGCCCACGGCCTGGAGATCATCGCCGAGTCGGTCGACGCCGTCCGCACCAAGGTGTCGGTCTGACCCGGCCGCCGGGCCGCACCGCCGCCCCGTAACACACCGGAAAAGAGGAATCCATGATCGTTCGCTCCCTTGACGAGATCATCGGCACCGAGCGCGACGTGCAGGCGCCGACCTGGTGCAGCCGCCGCTTCGTGCTGGCCAAGGAGGGCGTGGGGTTCTCGCTGCACGAGACGATCCTGTACGCGGGCACCGAGACCAGGATGTGGTACGCGAACCACATCGAGGCCGTCTACTGCGTCGAGGGTGAGGGCGAGCTCACCAACGACGAGACGGGCGAGAAGCACGAGATCAAGCCGGGCGTGATGTACCTGCTCGACGGGCACGAGCACCACACCCTTCGCGCCCACACGGACGTCAGGACCGTGTGCGTCTTCAATCCCCCCTGCACCGGTCGGGAGGTCCACGACGAGAACGGGGTCTATCCGCTGCTCACCGAGGAGGACGCATGAGCATCATCGAGTCGCACCCGTCGATCGACGACGCCTACCCCACCCGTAAGGCCGCCGAGGCGGCGCTGCTGTACCGGCAGGACCCGGTCGTCTACGGCGGGCCCGGCGACGGCCCCGTCGACGCCGCCACCCTCGACTCCTTCGACCGCGACGGCTTCCTGTCCGTCGAGCAGCTGCTCGCGCCGGAGGAGGTCGAGGACTACCGCGCCGAGCTGCGCCGGCTCGCCTCCGACCCCGCCATCCTGGCCGACGAGCGCACGGTCACCGAGCGCGGCTCCGACGAGGTCCGCTCCATCTTCGAGGTCCACAAGATCAGCGAGGTGTTCGCGCAGCTCGTCCGCGACCCGCGCGTGGTCGGCCGGGCCCGGCAGATCCTCGGCTCCGACGTGTACGTGCACCAGAGCCGGGTGAACTACAAGCCGGGGTTCACCGGCAAGGACTTCTACTGGCACTCCGACTTCGAGACCTGGCACGCCGAGGACGGCATGCCGAGGATGCGCGCGGTGAGCATTTCCATCGCGCTCACGGAGAATTTCGTGCACAATGGCGGGCTAATGATCATGCCCGGTTCGCACAAGACCTTCGTGGCCTGTGTCGGGGAGACCCCGTCCGACCACTACAAGGAGTCGCTGCGCGGGCAGGAGATCGGCACCCCCGACCCGAACAGCCTGTCGATCCTGGCCGACAAGCACGGGATCGAGCTGTTCACCGGGCCCGCGGGCTCGGCCACCATGTTCGACTGCAACTGCATGCACGGCTCGAACGGGAACATCACCCCGTTCCCGCGCTCCAACGTGTTCATCGTCTTCAACAGCGTCGAGAACACGTGCGTCGAGCCGTTCTCCGCTCCGGCACCGCGCCCGCCGTTCATCGGGGCGCGCGACTTCACCCCCGTCCGCGACTGACCCGCGCACCCCCGCTCCCAACTGGATATCCCCGACGACAGGTCCCGCGCCCGCGGGGGGCTCTCCACGGCCCCCCGCGGGCGCGGGTCCACCCCCTCCCCTGCAGGAGTTCAACGATGACTTCCTCGAGACGCGACTTCCTCCGCACCGCCGTTCTGCTGTCCGCCGCCGTCCCCCTGGCCGCGGCGGGCTGCTCCACGACGGATCCGGACAAGGAGGTCTCCGGCGGCGGCACCCTCGACAAGGCCAAGAAGGCCGGAAAGATCACCGTCGGGTTCGCCAACGAGGCCCCCTACGGCTACACCGACAAGGACGGCAAGCTGACCGGCGAGGCGCCGGAGCTGGCCCGCGCCATCTTCAAGAAGCTCGGCATCGACAAGGTCGAGGGCGTCCAGGTCGACTTCGGCGGCCTGATCGGCGGCCTCAACGCCAAGCGGTTCGACGCGATCGCCGCCGGCATGTTCATCACCCCCGAGCGGTGCGCGTCCGCCGCGTTCGCCAACCCCGAGTACGTCGCCAAGAGCGCCTTCATGGTGCCGAAGGGCAACCCGAAGAACCTGAAGAACCAGAACGACCCGGCGAAGGCCGGCGTCCGGGTCGGCGTGCTGACCGGCGCGGTCGAGCAGGGCTACGCCGAGAAGAGCGGCGTCAAGAAGAGCGACATCAAGACGTTCCAGGACCAGGCCAGCGCCTACGAGGGCCTGAAGTCCGGGCGCATCGACTGCATCTGGCTGACCCGCATCTCGCTGGCCGACCTGCTGTCCAAGCACCAGGACGGCAAGTACGAGGTGACGGACGCGTTCACGCCCGTCATCGACGGCAAGGAGCAGCTCGGCGCCGGCGCGTTCGTGTTCCGCAAGGCCGACTCCGACCTGCTGAACGCCTGGAACACCCAGCTCGCGGCGCTGGAGAAGAGCAACCAGCTGCTGCCGATCCTGCAGCCGTTCGGGTTCACCCAGGCGGAGATGCCGAGCCCGGACGACACCGCCGCCAAGTTCTGCCAGGGCTGACCTGTGTCGCAGGTCCTCGACAGCTATCACCAGTGGCTGGAGGGCGCGTGGCTGACCTTCCGGCTCACCGTCTTCGGCGGTGTGCTCGCGCTGGTCCTCGCGCTGCTCTTCGGGCTCGCGGGCACCGCCCGCAGCGGGTGGGTCCGCGCGCTGAACCGGGTGTACGTGGAGTTCTTCCGCGGCACCGCGACGCTGGTGCTGCTCTACTGGTTCTTCTACGCGCTGCCCCTCATCGGCCTCCGGTTCACCACCCTGTTCGCGGCGGTCCTCGCGCTCGGCATGAACGTCGGCGCGTACGGCGCCGAGGTGGTGCGCGGCTCGATCAAGGCCGTCCCCAAGGCGCAGTACGAGGCGACCGTCGCGCTGAACTTCACGCCCGCGCAGCGGATGCGGCGCGTCCTGCTGCCGCAGGCGTTCGCGCTGATGCTGCCGCCGTTCGGCAACCTGCTCATCGAGCTGATGAAGGGCACCGCCATCGTCTCGCTCGTCGGCCTCGTCGACATCACGCACGTCTCCAAGAACGTGCAGGGCAGCACGGGGCAGACCGTCTGGTCGTTCACCGTCGCGCTGGTGCTGTACTTCGTCATCGCGCAGGTGCTGCAACTGTTCGTGCGCTACGCGGAACGGCGGGTGGATCGGATGCTCGGCCGCCGCTCCTCCCGTGAGCCCGACCTCGGGACGGTCGCGGCGGGCGCCCCCGGAGCGGGGGTGGCCGGCTGATGAACTGGGACTGGAACTACACCGGCGACATCATCCCCGACCTGCTGGACGGGCTGCGCTACACCGTCATCGCGACGCTCGCCGGCTACGTCATCGCGGTGCTCCTCGGCCTGGTGTGGGCGATGCTGCGCCGCACCCCGAACGTCGTCGTCGCCCAGACCGTGCGGTGGGTCACCGAGTTCATCCGGTCGACGCCGCTGATCCCGCAGCTGTACTTCGTGTACTACGTGCTGCCGTCGTGGGGCCTGACGATCGGGTCGCTCACCGCCGGGATCATCACGCTGGGGATCCACTACTCGACCTACACCGCCGAGGTGTACCGGGCGGGGATCTCCGACATCCCGCGCGGGCAGTGGGAGGCGTGCACCGCGCTGAACCTGCCGCGGTCGCGCATGTGGCTGGACGTGATCCTGCCGCAGGCGATCCGGCGGGTGATCCCGACGCTGGGCAACTACCTGATCGCGATGTTCAAGGACTCGCCGCTGCTGCTGGCGATCAACGTGACGGAGCTGCTGATGTCGGCGTACCAGGTGGGCTCGCGGAGCCTGCGGTTCCTGGAGCCGGTCACGCTGGTGGGCCTGCTGTTCGTCATCGTCAGCGTCATTTCCTCGATACTCGTCCGCCGCCTGGAGAGGCGTTATGCCACCAACTGACACCACACCGGAAGCCCCCACGCCCGAAGAGGAGTCCCCGGGCGTCTCCGTCGGGAAGCAGGGCGTCCGCAAGGAGGACGGCGGCGGCGCGGCGGCCGCGCTGCCGCGGGGCGACGCGCCCGGCATCCGCTTCGAGAAGGTCGTCAAGCGGTTCGGCTCCAACACCGTGCTGCGCGAGCTGGACTTCGCCGTCGAGCCCGGCGAGCGGGTGACGCTGATCGGGCCGAGCGGATCGGGCAAGACGACGATCCTGCGGCTGCTGATGACGCTGGAGAAGCTCGACGACGGGCTGATCTGGATCGGCGACGACACGCTCTGGCACATGGACAAGGGCGGGCGCCGCGTCCCGGCCAACCAGAAGCACCTGCACGAGATGCGCAAGCAGGTCGGCATGGTGTTCCAGCAGTTCAACCTGTTCCCGAACATGAACGTGCTGCGCAACCTCACCGAGGGGCCGGTGCGGGTGCTCGGGGCGTCCAAGGACGAGGCGGTCGAGCGGGCCCGCGGCCTGCTGGACATGGTCGGGCTGTCCGACAAGGAGAACGCGCACCCCTCGCAGCTGTCCGGCGGGCAGCAGCAGCGGGTCGCGATCGCGCGGGCGCTGGCCATGCAGCCGAAGGTGCTGCTGCTGGACGAGGTGACCTCCGCGCTGGACCCGGAGCTGGTCGTCGGCGTGCAGGACCTGCTGCGCGACATCGCCCGCGAGAGCGACCTGACGATGCTGTGCGTCACGCACGAGATGGCCTTCGCCAAGGACATCTCCGACCGGGTGCTGATGTTCGACCAGGGCCAGATCGTCGAGGAGGGCCCGCCGGACCGGATCTTCGGCGAGCCCGCCGAGCAGCGCACCCGCGACTTCCTGCAGGCGGTGCTGGCGTCGTGAGCGGCGCCGATCTCCTCAGCGGGAGCCCGGACAGGGACTAGTCTCGTCTCGTTCGACATCGCCCGCGTCCCCGTCGCCCCGGGGACGCGGGCGATCCCCGTTTCAGGACGCCGCCGGGACGCCGTCGGGGCACCGTCCGGACGCCGTCAGGGTGCCGCGGGCGGCCGGCGCGTGATCATCGGCGCGAGGTGGCGGCGGGCGTAGCGGCGCGCGCGGTCGTCGTCGTCCAGCGGGACGCACCCGTCCGGGGCCAGCACGAACGACAGCATCACCCGGATCAGCGTCTCGGCGGTGACGTCGGCGTCCTCCGCGACGTCCGGCGCGACGCCGTCCGCGGCGCGCAGCACCCCGGCCAGGAACGTCCGCGCCGCCGCGAGGAACGGGCCGCTGTCGACCGTCAGGAACGGCAGCAGCGCGTCCGGCTCCGTCGCCATCAGCCGCTGGAACAGCCCGTGCCCGCGGGCGTGCCGCAGCGTCACCACGAACCCCTCCGCGACCCGGTCGGAGACGTCCGGCAGGCCCTCCATGGCGGCGGTGAACACCTCGAGGAAACGCCGCACCTCCCGCAGCAGCACCGCCTCGACCAGCGCGTTCTTGGACGCGAACCGGCGGTAGACGGTGATCCGGGCGACCCCGGCGCGGCGCGCGACGTCCTCCATGGAGGCGCGGCGCAGCCCGAACTCGGCGAACTGCTCCAGCGCGGCGTCGAGGACGCGCGCGCTGGTCGGGTCCGCGTCATGGTCGTACGCGAGGACGCGGGCGAGCATGTTCTCGGGGGGAACGGCGGCCATCGCCCGCCAGCGTAGCCGGGTCCGTTTTGATCCCGGCCCGGCGCGCGGCCGGGCGCGCGGCCGCGCGCCGGGCCGCGATCGCCGACTCCGGGTTTCGGGGGCGGTGGACCCGGTGAGGGTCAGGCGACGCCGGACCAGGCCGCCGCGGTGAGGTCCGTCCAGCGCGGTTGCGGGATCGCGATGCCGAACTGGCGGGCCAGCTCGTACGGGAGCGAGCCGATCGGGGCCTTGGCCGGGTTCGCGGCGATCTGCCCGACGATGATCTCGGCGAGCCCGCAGCCCGGCTCCAGCCGGGGGAACGCGGCGTGCGCCCGCTCGGCGACGCCGCCGGGGATCCGGTCCGCGCCCACGCCGGCGACGTCGGCGCTGGTCCCGGCGTGGGTGAGGGCGATCTCCGCGCGCATGCGATCGGCGATGCCCCGGCTGGTGTGCAGGGCGATGGCCTCCCACACGACGCGGGTCCGCTCGCCGTCGTACCCGTGCCCGGCGAGGAACCCGGCGGCGAGGTCGGCGCCGTCCACCTCGAAGCGCCGGCCGCCGTCGCCCTGCTCGGTCAGGCCGAGGTCGTGCAGGACGCACGCCAGGAACAGCGTCTCGTCGTCGTAGTCGGCGCCGGGCCGCAGGTCCCTCGCCTCCCCGATGGCGCGGGCGAACAGGTAGGTGCGGGCGCAGTGGTGCGCGAGGGCCGCCGGCCCGGCGGCGAAGACCAGGTCGTACGCCGCGCGGGTCAGGTCGGTGTCGGGCAGCGAGAACTCGGCGAAACGGTCGGACACGAAGGCTCCTTGGACACGGTGCTCGGGTACGGCACCGATCGTCCGATGCCGCCCGGCGCCCCGGCCAGTGTCCGGACCGCCGATGTGCGCTACGTTCTGGCCATGGCCGCTGAACCGCATGTCGTCGCCGTGCTCGCGCTGGACGGCGTCGTGGCGTTCGACCTGGCGACGCCGGGCCAGGTGTTCGGGACGACGACCACGGCGGGCGGCGACCCGCTCTACGACGTCCGGGTCTGCACGCCGCCGGGCGGCGCGCGCACCTCCCCCGCGCTCGGCCGGATGCGCGTGGACGCCCCGTACGGCCTGGACGCGCTGGCCACCGCGGACACGATCGTCGTCCCCGGCCACGAGGGCGTCACGGACGACCCGCCCGGCGAGATCCTGGACGCGCTGCGGTCGGCGGCGGCGCGGGGCGCCCGGGTCGCGTCCATCTGCGTCGGCGCGTTCGTCCTGGCCGCGGCGGGCCTCTTGGACGGCCACCGCGCGACGACGCACTGGTACTACGCGCGCGCTCTGGCGCGGCGGTATCCGGATGTAGAGGTGGACCCGTCCGTCCTGTACGTCGACAACGGGCAGGTTCTCACGTCGGCGGGCGTCGCGGCGGGCGTGGACCTGTGCCTGCACATCGTCCGCCGCGACCACGGCTCGGCGGCGGCGGCGCGGACGGCCCGGCGGATCGTCATGCCGCCGCAGCGCGACGGCGGTCAGGCGCAGTTCATCCGGCACGACGAGCCGCCGGACGGCGGGGCGGCGCTGCAGCCGACGCTCGCCTGGCTGGAGGCGAACCTGCACCGCCCGCTGGCGCTGGACGAGATCGCGCGGCAGGCGTCCTGCAGCGTCCGGACGCTGACCCGGCGGTTCCGGGAGCAGGCCGGGACGACCCCGCAGCAGTGGCTGTCGCACGCGCGGGTGCGGCGCGCCCAGCAACTGTTGGAGGACACCGACCTGCCGGTCGAGCGGGTGGCCGCCGAGGCGGGGTTCGGATCGCCGGTGACCCTGCGCGCGCACTTCGCCCGCCGGGTCGGCGCCTCGCCGCTGGCCTACCGGGGCGCGTTCCGCGCGCGGTCCGCCGGGGACTGACCGTCCGCCGCCGACCCGCCCGCCCGCGTACCGAATGCTGTTCGGTACCGTGGCGGTGACGATGCGGGGAGGGATGCGACGAATGAGCGCTGCGATCGCCGGGCTGGGAATGACGGAGCTCGGCAGGGTGTACGGGCGCAGCCCGCGCCGGCTGGCCGCCGACGCGGTGCGGCTCGCCGCCGCCGACGCCGGCCTCGGCCTGGCCGACCTGGACGGGCTGCTGGTCAGCCACGGCATGGGCGGCTCGCCCGGGATCGAGCTCGCCGACACGCTCGGCCTGCGGGACCTGCGGCTGCTGACCCAGATGAACGCCTTCGGCGCGACCGCCGGGGCGATGGTGGCGCACGCGGCGATGTCCGTCATGAGCGGCGCCGCGACCACGGTCGCGTGCGTGTTCGCCGACGCGCCGCTGAAGCCGAAGCAGTCGGCGGGCTCCGCCTACGACCGCAGCGCCCGCGAATGGTACGGGTACGGCGGCATGACGGCGGCCCTCGGGCTGCGCAGCGTCAACTCCTTCTACGCGCTGGCGGCGCAGCGGCACATGTCCCGTTACGGGACGACGAGCGAGCAGCTCGGCGCCATCGCCGTCTCGACGCGGGAATGGGCGACGCGCAACCCCCTCGCGCAGATGCGCGAACCGATCACCCTCGCCGACCACCAGGCGTCGCGGTGGGTGTCGGAACCCCTGCACCTGCTGGACTGCTGCCTGGTCTCCAACGGCGCGATCGCGGTGATCGTCACGAGCGCCGACCGCGCCCGCGACCTCGCCCGCCCGCCCGTCCACCTGTGGGGATGGGGCCAGGGCCACCCCGGGCACCGCAAGGAGCGCGGCAGCGACTTCGGGCTGACCACCGGCGCCGCCTCCTCCGGCGCCACCGCGATGAAGATGGCCGGCATCACCCCGTCCGACGTGGACGTGTGCGAGCTGTACGACTGCTACACCTACACCGTCCTCGTGTCCCTGGAGGACTACGGGTTCTGCGCCAAGGGCGAGGGCGGCGCGTTCGCCGCGTCCGGCGCGCTCGGCCCCGGCGGGTCGCTGCCCACCAACACCGGCGGCGGGCAGCTGTCGGCGTACTACATGTGGGGGTTCACCCCGCTGTCGGAGGCGGTCATCCAGGCGCGCGGCGACGGCGGGGAGCGGCAGGCGCCGTCCAACGACGTCGTCCTCGTCAGCGGCAACGGCGGCATCCTCGACCACCACTCCACCCTGATCGTCAGCCCGCACCCGAAGGGAGCCTGACCGATGGAGATCGGCGTTCTGCGGCGCGACGGGCGCACCGACCCGTTCTTCGACGGCACCGCCGCCGGAAGGCTCGTCATCAGGCGCTGCGAGGCGTGCGACCGCTGGTACGCGCCCGACGCCTCCGGCTGCCCCGAATGCGGCGAGGAGGCCCTGGCCTGGGCCGACGCGAGCGGCGCGGCGACCCTGGTGACCTGGACCGTCACCCACGGCCGGCCCGCCGAGGACGGCACCGCCCCGCCGCCCGCCCACCTCGCGCTCGTCGAACTGGCCGAGGGCCCGTGGATGTACGCCCGGCTGGACGGTGTCTCCGGCGGCGACCTGCACGAGGGGCTGCCGCTGCGCGCGGAGTTCGAGCACCCGGACGAGGGCGAGTCGTACGTGCTGTTCCGCCCCGCCCGCTGACCCACCGGACCCTGGACCGAATGGCGTTCGGTCCATTAGCGTCGGGGGCATGAACACCGAGGTCTGCGCCACGTTCGGGATCGAGTTCCCGCTGTTCGCCTTCAGCCACTGCCGCGACGTCGTCGCCGCCGTCACCAACGCCGGCGGCTTCGGCGTCCTCGGCGCCGTCGCCTACACCCCCGACCGGCTGGAAGAGGAGCTGCGCTGGATCGACGACCACGTCGGCGGCCGCCCCTACGGCGTCGACGTGCTCGTCCCCGCCAAGATCGACGAATCCGCCGAGCGCGCCGGACGCGGCGAGGGCGGCCTCGACACCATGCTCGCCGCGGTCCCGCAGGAGCACTGGGACTTCCTCATCGGCCTGTTCGCCAAGTACGACGTCCCCCTGCCCGACTTCGAGAAGGCCAAGCGCTCCAACGCGCGCGGCGGCACCTCGGTCACCAAGGAGGGCGCCACCGAGCTGATCGACGTGTCCCTCGCCCACCCCATCCGGCTCATCGCCAGCGCCCTCGGCACCCCGCCCCCGATCATGGTGGAGAAGGCCAAGGCCGCCGGGATCCCCGTCGCCGCGCTCGTCGGGACCGCCGAGCACGCCCGCCGCCAGGTCGCCGCCGGCGTCGACCTCGTCATCGCGCAGGGCGGCGAGGCCGGCGGGCACACCGGCGAGATCTCCACGATGGTGCTCGTCCCCGAGGTCGTCGACACCGTCGCCCCGGTGCCCGTCCTCGCCGCCGGCGGCATCGCCACCGGCCGCCAGATGGCCGCCGCGCTCGCCCTCGGCGCGTCCGGCGTCTGGTGCGGCTCCGTCTGGCTCACCACCGAGGAGGCCGAGACGGCGCCCGCCGTCAAGGAGAAGATGCTCGCCGCCACGTCCCGCGACACCATCCGGTCGCGGTCCCGCACCGGCAAGCCCGCCCGCCAGCTCCGGTCCGCCTGGACCGACGAGTGGGAGGGCCCCGAGAGCCCCGGGGCGCTCGGGATGCCGCTGCAGATGATCGTCGCCGAGGGCGCCATGCGGCAGATCACGAAGGTGGCCGAGTCCGGCAACCCCGGCGCCCGCGCGCTCGCGAACTACTTCGTCGGCCAGTGCGTCGGCCTGATGAACACCGTCAAACCCGCCCGCCAGGTCGTCTACGACATGGTCGAGGAGTTCGCCGACGCGGTCGACCGCCTCAACGCCATCACCTCCGCCGACTGACCGCCCCCCACCCTGCGCGGCCGGTCCGGCGGTTGCTCCGGCTTCTGCGGCAGCAAGCACCTTCTGCCCTGGCAAGGCGCGTGGGGGCCTTGGCCCCCACGCTCCGCCACGACGACCACCAGCGCAACAGCAACAGCACGCCACTACGCCCTGCCGACAACCAACCACCCGGCCGCCCTGCCACCTGGCCGCCCTGCCACCTGGCCATTTGGCCATTTGGCCACCGCAGCCCAGGCCCCAGCGGCAGTGCTCACTTGTGTCAGCGCCGATCAGGACCCACAGAAGTTCCGACGCGAGGCCCGATCTCCGCATGCAGACACTGGTGCAGGTAGGTGTTGACCGCCCGGGCCTGGCAGCACGCCTCAGCCGACTCCATGTCGACCCGACCGCAGCCAACGAACGCCGGACACGCCGCCGGACGGATGCCACGAGAATCGCGGAGTTCTCAACGCGGACGCCGCGTTCCGTGACCGCCGTGAACGGGTCGAACGCAGCGGTTTCGCGCCGACTGTCCGGGCGATTGCTAACGAGAGCGTCCGCCATACGGCACCGGGACAGCCAAACGCTGCGCGAGAGCATGCCAGAAAGCCGAATGATCACAAAGTTCGAGGGCGCAGGGTTCAGCGTTAGCTCTGAGATAAAGAATCCGAGAATTTCAAGTCCGGGAGAATCGGCGATAGGGGTGTTCGGGTGGTGGGGTGGCGCTTGCGTACGGGGCCGCCCCTCCAAAGTCAAGGGCGCCTTCGGCGTCGCTTCGCGATGGACTTCGTCCA
>NZ_JBEPCJ010000059.1:0-69358 GCF_040299565.1 Spirillospora sp. NPDC000708 | reverse complement strand
GGTTCTTCTTCGTCGATGAACCCATCTACCGGAGACCTCTCTACTTAGAGATCACGACACACCGTCACACACCCGACTTCGAGACACGGCCTAGGGCGCCGGCACCGGGTCGGTCTCCCGCCCGAAGCGCGAGAGGACGGCGGCGCCGGTCCGCTCGGCCGACAGGCATTCCAGGTACGCGGGCGGCCCGCCGGCCGGGAACAGCCGCTCGCCGGTGCCGAGGACGGTCGGGAAGGTCAGCAGCCGGTACTCGTCGACGAGGTCCTCGGCCATCAGCGCCCGCACGACGCTGAGGCTGCCGGTGACGACCACGTCGCGGCGCTCGCCGCGGACGGCCTCCGCGAGGCCGCCCTGGAGGACCCGCGAGTTCTGCCACGCGGAGGCGTCGGCGAGCGTGCGGGAGGCCACCAGCTTCGGGACCGCGTTCATCCGCGCGGAGAACGGGTCGTCGCGGCCCGGCCACAGCCGCGAGAACAGCTCCCAGGTCCGGCGCCCCAGGAGCATGACCCCGTCGTCGAGGACGGCGCCGAGCCGGAACTTGTCACCGGCGACCGTCCCGGGGCCGTGCCGGAACGCCCAGCCGCCGTGCGGCGTGCCGCCGGATCCGTCCGGGTCGGACACGATGCCGTCGAGGGTGACGAACTCGATGACGATGACGCTCACGATGGTGTTCCTCTCGGTCGGTGCTCGCCGGTACTTACCGGCCGCGCCGCCCGGACTCATCGCTCGCGGCCCGACTTTTTCTCGCGGCTCGACCTGCTGCTCGCGAACCGGCTTGCTGCCCGCCGCCCGGGTCGCCGCACGCGCGGCGATCCGGGCGGGGCCGGCGGTCAGCCGCGGCCGGGGAGGAGCAGGATCCCGTCGCCCACGCTGCGCTCGCCCGCGGCGTCGGACGGGCGGTTGACGAGGGCGCCGCCCGCCGTCGCCATGGTGGTGGAGCCGCCGCCGTCGAAGTTCATGGCCTGGACCGCGCCGAGCGACCGCATGACCTTCGCGGCCTCCTCGACGGACAGGCCCTCGCTGTAGCCGGGCTCGCGGCCGTCCGCCGCGACCATCAGCAGCCGCCCGCTCCGGTCGACGCCGACCATGGTGCGCGGGTTACGGCGCAGCACCCAGTTGTAGTAGAACGACTGGTCGCCGCCGGTGTGGACGAGCCCGTCGGCGTAGGCGTCGACCCAGACCCGGCCGTCCCGCACGAGCTGCGGGCCGGCGCCGAGGATCGACGTCCGGGGGTCGAGGCGGACGGGGCGGCCGTGGTCGAGCACCCGCTCCGAGATCGCGAGCCGCGTGCCGGGGCGGGCGTGGGCGCGCAGCCAGTCAGCGGCCGTCCCGATCGCCTGGACGGTGCGCCCGCCCGCCGGGATCGCGGTGCCCCGCGACTCGCGCAACTCCGTGACGCGGCCGGACGCGTCGAGGACGGCCTCCGCGCCGGCCCCGGCCGGGCTCGACGCCCCGTACACCGGCGTGAAGGCCACGAGTTCGTCGGGGTCGGTGCAGGTCACGTCGTGCTGCGGGCGCTCGGTCGGCTGGTCGCCGCCGACGCCGCCGCAGTTGTCCACGAGCCCGGGCAGCCGGTCGACGCCGTCGAGCTCGCGGGCCGCGCGGTCCTGGGCGCGGACGCGCAGCTCGGTGCCGAGCTGCGCGAACCGCACGCCGCGGCCGCTCTGCGGCAGGATCATCGCGGTGCGGCCGTTGTTCGCCTCGCTGGTCAGCTCGCCGTTCAGCACGTGCAACCCGGCGGAGCCGCCCTTGCCGGCGGAGGTGAAGTAGGTGCCGTTGACACCGGCGACGGCGCCGCTGTCCCGCACCAGGTCCGACACCTTGTCGGTGGCGGTGAGCGTGCCGCCGACGGAGGAGACCACGCGGCCCCCGAACCGGCGGGGGTCGACGGTGATGACGTGCAGGCGCCAGGGGCCGGTCGCGGCCGTCCCGTCCTCGGCCGTGTAGGACGTGCCGGCCGAGAACCCGGCGGCGGTGAGGGCCGGGAGGTCCTTCTTCGCGTCGGCCTCCGTCGCGTACCGGCCGACCCGGACGACGTAGCCGACGCGTCCGGCCGGCACGTCGGCGAAGCGCGGGCCGTCCACGGCCTCGACCCGCGGGTGCAGCCCGGCCGCCTCCAGGCGGCGCGCGGCGTCCTCGGCGGTCGCCTCGGGCGCGATCACGGCGGACGCGTTGCCCGGCACGGACAGCCGGACGTGCAGCGTCCAGAAATCGGCGTCCGACGTCTCGCCGCGCACGATCGAGGTGAGCGTGACCCCCGGCGCGAGCCGCTCCGTCTCGCGCTGCTCGTGCAGGCCGGAGGGACCGAGGGGAAGGGGCGCGTGCGCGGAGGCGGTGGGGGCGGAGGCTGTGGCTGGGGCGGCGAGGGCGGCCACGGCGGCGGCGGACAGCGCCGCGGCGAGAAGGGGACGTCTCATGCGGTCATGATCGTCGCGGCCGGTGACGCGCGAGTGGCCGCCAGATGATCGTTTCCGCGACCCCGGCGAGGCGGCGCGCGCGGGCGCCCGTGCGCGGCCGTCGCCGGCGGCCGGGTGGCCCGCCGCTGGGGAGGGGCCTAGGTTGGTGGCATGGCTCGCGGCGACAGGCGTCATCCGGAAAGCGCGGCCGGAGACTGGTACGTGGACGATCGCTGTATCGGCTGCGGCGGCGCGGTCTCGATCGCTCCCGCGCTGTTCACCTTGGCGAGCGACGGCCGGCGCTTCGTCATGACGCGGCAGCCGGCCACGGAGGACGAGGTCCGCCTGGCGCAGCTCGCGGCCGAGGTGTGCCCTTCACGGTCCATCGGCACCGCGTCCGGTGCGAGGTGGCCGCGGCATCATCCCCTGGAGATCGCCCCCGGCGTCTGGCGGACCGGCTCGAACTCGCCCAAGGCCGCGGGCGGCAACGCCTTCGTCGTGCGAGGCGCCGCCGGAAACGTGCTCATCGATTCGCCGCGCTTCACCTCGGCGCTGGAAGCGTGGATCGGATCGCTCGGCGGGCTCACGGCGATCCTGCTGACCCACCGCGACGACGTCGGCGACGCCGACCGCTACGCCGAGGCGTTCGGCGCGCAGGTCGCCGTCCATGCCGCCGACGCCGACGCCGCTCCGTTCGCCGACCGGATCCTGACGGGCGCCGACCCCCGGGAGGTCGTGCCCGGCGTGCTGGCGATCCCCACGCCGGGGCACACCGAAGGCCACGTCATGTACCTGACGCAGGACGGCACCCTCTTCACCGGCGACTCCCTCGGATGGGACCCCTACCGCCACGACCTCGGCGCGGAGCCGTACATGTGCTGGTACTCATGGCCCGTCCAGGTCGACTCGCTCGAACGGCTCGGCCGCCACGCGTTCACGCGGGTCGTCCCCACCCACGGCACCATCAGCCCGACGCTGGAACCGGACGATATGCGCCGACGCCTCCAGGCCCTCGTCGCACGGCTGCGCCGCGACCTCGCGGGCACGTAGCCCAGGCGTCCCCGCTCGGCGCGAGACCGAGGGCACGAGTGTCGGGCCGCCGCCCTAGGCGTGCCGCCCCTCCGCGCTGAGCGGGACGCTCGACTCGGCCGTGACGGACAGGAAGGTCAGCGTCTCCTGCAGGTAGAGCCGGACGTGCTCGGCGTCGTGCGAGAGGTAGCCGATCGAGAGGTCCTGGCCGAGATGCAGCTCGTAGTCGCCGCCGCGGGTCGACACGAGCAGGGCCCCGTCCAGCGCGGGCGCCCAGATGATCTCGCCGTCGGGCAGCAGCCGCGCGAGGTGGTGGTGGACCGGGTACCCGTGGTCGGTGGTCTCCGCGACCGCGGTGTACGCCTCCGCCGACAGCAGCAGGCTGTACGGGCCGCCGACGCCGGCGAGCCGCAGCGCGCTCAGCGCCTTGGCGACGGTGTCGGGGACGAGCCGCGCGTCGGCCGGCAGCGGCAGCGCGCTGTTGGAGGCGCCGGGCACGATCCCGGTGATCCCGGCCGGGCCCGAGCCGTGGAAGACGGCGCGGTCCTCGGCGAACGCGATCCGCTTCGCGGCGTCCTTCGCCGGCTGCCAGTCCGGGTCGCGCGCGCCGCGCTCGACGTCGTCCACGTCCTGCCGGGCGACCTCGAAGGGGACCCGCAGCTCGATGATCGGCTGGGCCCGCCGCCGGTGCACCAGCACCCCGTCGGCGGGCGAGCCGAGCGGGTCGACGTGCCCGGTGCCGACGGCCGACAGCGCCGGGCCCGCCGGACCGACCACGTCCACCACGCGGCGGCCCGCGACGTGCCGGGTGAAGGTCCGGCGCACCTCGGCCTCGAGATCGGTCCAGGCCGCCTCCGAGACCGGGGCGAGTTCGCGGTGCAGATTGTTCATGCGGTGCCGTTCCTCCTGAGGCCGCCGATGCCGAGCGAGCCGTCTCCGGCCGGGCCGCCTCCCGCCGGGCCGTCCGCGTGCGGCGGTGGCGGCGGGCCGGCCGCGGCCTCGGCGGACGCGAGGGCGAGGCGGGGCGACGGGTCGTCCAGGAAGTCGGCCGTGGGCACGTAGAAGAGGCCGCCGGTGACCGCCGTCGAGAAGTCCAGGATGCGGTCGTGGTTGCCCGGCGGGTCGCCGATGAACATGTTCTCCAGCATCTTCTCGATGACGGCGACGTCGCCGACGTAGCCGATGAAGTAGGTGCCGAACTCGTCGGCGCCGATCGAGCCGAACGGCATGTTGTCGCGCACGATCTGGTGCTGCGTCCCGTCGGCGTCCTCGATCGTGTTCAGCGCGACGTGCGAGTTCGACGGCTTCACCTCGTCCGGCAGCTCGATGTCGCTGAGCTTCTCGCGGCCCATCGCCCGTTCCTGCGCCTCGACCGGCAGGGAGTTCCAGCCCCGCATGTCGTGGACGTACTTCTGCACGACGACGTAGCTCCCGCCGGCGAAGGCCGGGTCCTCGTCGCCGGCGGTCACGGCGGCGACGGCGTCCGGGCCCGACGGGCTCTCCGTGCCGTCGACGAAGCCGAGCAGGTCCCGCTCGTCGAAGTACCGGAAGCCGTGCACCTCGTCGGCGACGTCGGCGTGCCCGGCGAGCCGGGACATGAGCCGCCGCGCCAGCTCGAAGCACAGGTCCGCGCGGCGGGCCCGCAGGTGGAACAGCAGGTCGCCGGGCGTCGACACCGCCGTGTGGACGGCGCCGGCCAGCACCCGGAACGGGTGCAGGCCGATCGGGCGGGGCGGGCCGTAGAGCCGGTCCCACAGGTGCGCGCCGATGCCGGTCACGCAGCTCAGGCCGTCCTCCGGGGCCCGGAAGCCCACGGCGCGCGTCAGCCCCGCGATGTCGGGCAGCAGCCCGCGCACCGCGTCCTCGCCGCCCGGCCGGACGGTCACCACCAGGAAGATCGCCGCCGTCGCGGGCGGCGCCAGCACGTCCTGCGGCTGTCCCTGCTGCGGCATCGCGTCCCCCCGGTCGTCAGCGCCGATCTACCCCGGGCGCCGCGCCGGTGAAACCGGGCCTGAGCAGGACGGACGCAGTCTTGCCCGTGGTGACGGCGAACCTTGGCACGGCCGGCGCGGACGGCGCGGGCGTTTCACGGTGCCGATCCGCTCATCAGGTCTCGAACCGGACGCACGTTCCGTACGCGATGTACTGGGTCTCGGTGTTGATGCGCATGACGTCGGTCGTGGTGAAGTCGGTGCGGCCCACCACGTTCGGGACGGCGAGAAGGCACACCCCCATGACCGCGTCGGGGCGGAGGTCGGCGCTGGCGCGTTCGAGGTTGGTGAATGCGGACTCGGGGCTCGACGCGGGCTGGCCCGCCCTGACCCCCAGTGTGGTGACGCCTTCCTGGTCGTCCGGGATGCGGTCCGTCGTGTACATCGGTGTGCTCACCGGTGATTGATGCCCACGCCGCGCCGAAGCCTTATCAGGGGGCATTCATGGCTCGGGAAACTTCGCGTGCCGTCCGCGCGGCTCGGCGCGGCGCGATGCCGCGTGCGGCGGGCCGGCCGCCCGGCCCGCCGCACGCGGCGGAGAGGGCCTAGCAGTGGTGCACCCGGCCCTTGATGATCCTGATGTAGCGCCCGGCGACCCATTCCGGGGTGCTGATGCCGAGCCGGTACCAGGTGCGGTCGCCCCTGACGGACTGGCCGAGCGCCCAGCACTTGATGTCGACGATCTGCCCCGGGCGCAGCGAGCCCAGGCGCCGGGAACGGGTGGTGGGCCGGCTCCGGATCGCGAGCCGGTGGCGGGAGATGACCCGGCCCTTGGGGTAGGCGTTGGCGACGTGGGCCGTGGCCGAGACCCGGTCCGGACCCGTCCGGCCCGCGTCCGCCAGGGCGGCCGGCGCGGTCGCGACGCCGGTGCCCATGACGCCCGCCATGACGGCTATCGCCGCTTTGTAATGCATTTTCAAGGAGGTTCTCCTATGCGATGTCGAATCGCCGCCGCGACCGCTGGGGCGGCCGCGGGCTCGGGGCGATTTCACCCCCGGCTTTTTAACCGTTTCAATACGCGCCGACACGCCGCCGGACGGCCCGCTGCGGCGAACGGCCGACTTCGTGCGGCGAACGGCCGGCGCCCCCTGTGGCGACGCGGAACGGTGCCGTGCCGGGGCGCGTGTAGATCGTTGTTTCCGCAGGTCAGTGCATCTCTGGACGTTGGCTCGCGCGCTACGGGCTATGTTGCATAAAAGGGGTAGAGGCGACGTGGCGAACATAGCTATGCGCATCCCTCATCGCCGGTGAATCCGGCATCTCTGACAATGACCGGCATCACGACGAGGACGGAGTGGTGACGATGGCTCGAACCAGCTCTTCCGACACTGACACCACCGAGAAGCGCGAGTCCGGCAACGGCGCGACGGACGGACTTCCCATCGACAAGCTCAAGGAGGCCGGGCAGGAACTCCTCCAGGCGCTGATGGTGAAGGCGCTGAAGAGCGCGACCGGTCCGGTGAAGGACATGGCCGAGCGGCTCGCCGACTCCGGCGGGGGTGCCGGCGCGAAGATGGCGGCCAGCGGCGTCGAGAGCCTGCAGGAAGGGGAGTCGCCGCTCAAGGCCGGGCTCAAGGCGGGCATGACCGGCGCCAAGGAGACCGCCAAGAACGCCGTCGGAGGCGGCGACGGCAAGGGCGGCGGCGAGGACGAGGCCAAGGTCATCAACATCGTCGAGAAGTTCGACGTGGGGCTGCCGCGGCGGGTCGCCTACGACCAGTGGACGCAGTTCGCCGAGTTCCCCAGCATGACCAGCAAGGTCGAGAAGGTCGAGCAGGAGTCCGACGAGAAGCTCAACTGGCGCGCCAAGATCTTCCTGTCCCACCGCGACTGGGAGTCCACCATCGTCGAGCAGGTGCCCGACGAGCGGATCCTCTGGAAGTCCGAGGGACCGAAGGGCTACGTCGACGGCGCGGTCACGTTCCACGAGCTGTCGCCCGACCTCACCCGGATCCTGCTGGTCGCCGAGTACCACCCCGACGGGTTCCTGGAGAAGACCGCGAACCTGTGGCGCGCCCAGGGCCGCCGGCTCCGCCTGGACTTCAAGCACATCGAGCGCCACATGATGACGCGGACGATGCTCCAGCGGGACGACGTCGAGGGCTGGCGGGGCGAGATCCGCGACGGCGAGGTCGTCAAGACCCATGAGGACGCGCTGAAGGAAGAGAAGCAGGCGGGCGACGACTGACCCGCCCCGTCCCGATCCCCGGCTTGGAGGAGCGATGGCCGACAACGCGGACGTCACGAACCGGGAGCCCGACCGGAGCGAGTCCGGCGAGGTCCAGGAGAAGACCGGGCGGATCGTCCCGCCGGAGGAGGAGCGCCCGTCCGCCGAGGGGCCGGACGTCCACCTCAACGTCCCGGAGCTGAAGGTGGACGAGATCTCCCTGGAGGTCAACGACCTGGAGGCGCACGTCTCGCTGGTCGCCGAGGTGCTCGACCTGCTCAAGCTGAACGTGGGCGCGGACGTGGGCCTCGGCAGGGTCAAGCTGGAGATCAAGGGCGTCGCGGCGCAGGCGCTGCTCCAGGTCCGGCTCGACAACGTGGCCGAGATCGTCGACCGGGTCCTGACGACCCTCGACCGGAACCCGGAGATCCTCCAGCACCTGGGCCGCGGCGTGGAGGCCATCGCACGCGACGTCGGGTCCGGCACCGGCGAGGCGGTGGGCCAGGTCGGCCGGGGCGCCCGGGGCGCCGTCGAGGACGTCGGGAAGGGCACCGGCCGCGCGGTCGAGGACGTCGGCGAGGGCGCCGGTGGCGCGGTGAAGGATGTCGGCGAGGGCGCCGGTGGTGCGGTCGACAAGGTCGGCGAAGGCGCCGGCGGCGCGGTCAAGGATGTCGGGAAGGGCGCCGGTGGTGCGGTCGACAAGGTCGGCGAAGGGACCGGCGGCGCGGTGAAGGACGTCGGCGAGGGCACGGGCGGTGCCGTCGACAAGGTCGGCGAGGGCGCCGGCGGCGCGGCGAAGGGCGTCGGCGAGGGCGCCGGTAGTGCGGCGAAGGGCGTCGGCGAGGGCGCCGGTGGTGCCGTCGACAAGGTCGGCGAAGGAGCCGGCGACGCCGCGGGCAGCGTCGGCGAAGGGGCCGGTGCGGCCGCGGAGAGCGCGGGCGAAGGCGCGGGCCAGGCCGCCGGAGGAGCCGGCAAGGCCGCCGAGGGGGCGGGAAGTGCCGCCGAGGGCGTCGCGAAGGCCGGTGGAGGCGGGGGAGACACCGCCGCAGGTGAGGGCAAGGCCGCCGAAGAGGCGAAGGACACCGCCGAAGCCGAAGGATCCGAGGACACGGAGAAGGCCGCGCCGTCCGACTCCGGCGACGGGAAGGACGAGTCCACCGACCTGCAGGACGCTCTGCACGAGGCCGAGGACTCCGTCCGGGAGCTGGGCCGTGCCCTGCTCCGGATGGTCACCCGGTAGCCGCGCGGTCAGTTCCCCGTGACGCGGCGGACGGCGTTCGCGTACCGGCGGACGGCCTCCGAGGAGAGCCGTCCGCCGGGGAGTTCGACCACGAACGCGCTGGCACCGACGATGGTGTTCTCCCAGACGGTCGCGCTTCCCGGATAGTCGGGCAGTGCGCGTAGCGGGAGACCGACGTCGCGGGCGAAGCGCCGCTCGACGTCCCTCGGCCCCTGGGAGCCGTCGACCACGGCGAGGTGCTGGTGGAACCAGATCGCCACGGTCGGCCGGACGCGCCGCACGAGGCGCGCGGCCGCCGCGGACTCCGGTTCCGACAGCGGCCCCGCACCGGACGAGCGGGCCGATCCCGGTGCGTCCATCCGGCGCCACCCGGACGGGAAGTTCCGGTTGAGGTCGACGCCGGCGGCGTTGCCCCGCGTGCGGGCCGCCATCCCGTCCGGGTTGAGGGCGGGGACGATCCACAGGTCGGCATGCGCCGGGCGCGGCCCGGCGGCCAGGGCGTCCGCCACCGCCGCTCCGGCCGGTTCGTCGCCGTGCAGGCAGCCGACGACGAGCACCCGCCGCGCCGCGTGCGGGTCTCCCAGCTCGACCGCGGAGATCGGACGGCCCTGGACGGACCTGCCCAGCGGCACCGTCCGGTGGACCGTGCCGTCCGCCTGCGACGCGCCGCTCCGCCCGCACGCCGCCAGGAGGATCGCGACGGCGCCGAGAACCGCCCCGGGCCGGTGCCAGGTCGCCGTCCGCCGCACCGTCACGACCTCCCCCCTCGCACCTCGCCGGCCGGTTCGGGGGAGTGCCTCACCAATGCCCTGCGAGCGGCCGGTGATGCGCCCGGCTCCGGGCCTGACCTCGAGCCGGCTCGAGGTCAGGCCCGGAGCGTCACGCCCGTCGCGTCACGCCGCCGGTGCGACCGCCGTGCCGAGATGCCGGGTGAGGAACGGGGCCGGGTCCTCGAACGCCGGGACCCCGCCGTGCCCGCCCAGGTTGGCGTGCATCGTCTTCTCCTTCGAGCCGATGGCGTCGAACAGCCCGAGCGCGGCCTGCCGGTCGACGTGCTCGTCGTCCCACTGGAGCATGAACAGGACCGGGACGGTGACCCGCCGGGCCGCCTCGAGCAGGGCGTCGTACACGACGAACCCGCCGCCGAAGATCGCGGCGGTGATCCTCGGGTCGGCCGCCGTCAGCGGTATCCCGATCGCGGTGCCGAGCGTGATGCCGCCGCCGTAGGCGACCGGCGCGTCGGCGCCGATCTCCGGCAGGTCCTGGAGGGCGTCCAGCGTCGCCCGCCACTCCGGGACGGCCTGCTCGGCCAGCGACGCGCCGTACCGGGCGTTGACCGGGCCGATCGGTTCGCCCGCCGCCATCGCCTGCCGGAGCTCAGCGCGGGCCCGCTCGTCCTCCGCCGTGCGCGGCCGGTCGCCGTGCCCGGGCGCGTCGATGGCGGCGACGGTGTGACCGCAGGCGGTGGCGAGGTGGCGGGCGCGGGCCGCGAGGGCGGGGGTCTTCTTGTGGAGGCCGCCGCCGTGGCCCATGAGCACCAGCGGTGCGTGGGCCGGGCCGGAGGCGGGGGACCAGAGGACGCCGGTGACGTCGCCGAGGGTGAAGTCGCGTTCGACGACGCCGTTCGACGTGGTCTCCGCGGTGAAACGCAAGGAATTCATGGTGGTGCCTTTCGGGATCGCCTTGGTGGGGGCGCTCCCGGCGACACCTGCGTCAGTCGCCGACCGTGAGAGCGAAGGGGAGCACCCACTTCTGAACAGCGTTCATGGGTCTCACCTCCTCGCGCGGTTTCACGGCGTCGCATACGTTATCAGCCCGCCGCCGTCCCGCCCAATCCCTTTTTCGGACGGCCGGGAATTCCCCGCGCTCCCGCTGGCCGGGAACGCCCGCCATGCCGTGCGGCGCGCGCCGTTAGCGTTGCGCGATCCACTCTGAGAGGGGTTCGACATGGCGGACGACGCAGGGCACCGCTCCCTGGAGCAGCGGGTGGCCGACCTGGAGCGCATCGAGGCGATCAAGGCCCTCAAGCACCGCTACTGGCGCGCGTGCGACGCCAAGGACCCCGTCGCGTTCCGGGAGAGCTTCACCAAGGGTCCCGCGTCGATCGACTACGGCTCGCTCGGCACGTTCACGGACGCGGACGCGCTCACCAGGGTGTTCACCGAGATCGCGCTGCGCGAGGTCGACGGCGGGTACGCGGTGCTCGACATGCACCACGGCTTCCACCCCGTCATCACCGTCCTGGACGACTCCACGGCGACCGGTACCTGGTCCCTGCGCTTCAGGCAGCTGAACCGGGTGGACGGCACCGAGCTGCTCATGGCCGCGGAGTACGACGACGAGTACGTCGTCGAGGACGGGCGCTGGACGATGGTGAAGTCGCACGTCCGGACGCTGTGGACGATCCTGCGCCCGCTGCCCGAGGGCACCCGCGTGAACCAGGTGATGGGGCGCTGACCCGTTCCCGGCCGGTCCGCCGGCCGGGAACGGACCAGGTCACCCCCCGCTCGCGACCGGGTTCGTGGCCAGCGCCCAGAAGTCGGCGTAGCGGCCGCCGCGCCGCAGCAGCTCGTCGTGGGCGCCCTCCTCCACGATGCGGCCGCCGTCCAGGAAGACGACGCGGTCCGCGCGCCGGACGGTCCGCATCCGGTGCGCCACCATCACCACCGTCCGGCCCGCCACCAGGCGTTCGATGCCGTCGTGGACGGCCGCCTCGTTCACCGGGTCCAGCGCGGAGGTCACCTCGTCGAGCAGCACGATGGGCGCGTCCTTGAGCAGCGCCCGCGCGATGGAGACGCGCTGGCGCTCACCGCCCGACAGCAGCTCGCCGCCCTCGCCGACGTTCGCCGCCCAGCCGCCGGGCAGCCGCCCGACCACCTCGTCCAGCCGTGCCGCGCTCGCCGCCGCCCGCACCTCCGCGTCGCTCGCGCCCGGACGGCCGAGCCGGACGTTCTCCTCGATCGTGCCGTCGAAGAGGTGGACGTCCTGGAAGACGACGGCGATCCGCGCCATCAGCGCCTCGGCGCCGATGTCCCGGACGTCCGCGCCGCCGACCCGGACCGACCCGCCGTCCACGTCGGAGAACCGCGCGAGCAGATGCAGCAGGGTGCTCTTGCCCGCGCCCGACGGGCCGACCACGGCGAGCCGCCCTCCTTCCGGCACGGACAGCGACACGTCGTCGAGCACCGTCCGGTCGCCGTGCCGGAACGTGACGGACGCGAACTCCAGGCCGCCGTGCTCCGGCCGGACGGGTTCGCGGGGCTCCGGCAGCGGCTCGGTGCTCAGCACCTCGTCGAGCCGGGCCAGCTGTGCGCGCGCGCCGCGCAGCCGGCCGCCGAGCTCCGACAGCGACAGCAGTGGGTCGGCGCAACGGGCGGCGAGCACCAGGATCGCCAGGACGTCGGCGGCGCCGATGTGCCCGCCCAGCGCGAGGTAGGAGCCCAGCGCCAGGAGCACGGTGAACACCGCCTGCACCGTCAGCGTGAGGCCGAGGATTCCGGGCAGCGCCGACAGCGTGGAGCGGCGGGACGCGCGCTGGAGTCCGCGGAGCGCGTCGTCGAGCATCCGGAAGCGTTCGGCGGTCCGGCCGCCGGCCCGCAGCACCGGCTGGGCCCGCAGGTATTCGACGACCCGCGCCGCGGCCTCGTGGTCGCGGTCCGCGCGCTCGGCGTCGGCGGCGGCCATCGCGCGCCCCGCCAGGACTTGGACCGCCGCGACGAGCGGCGCCGCGAGCAGCGCGGCCAGGCCCATCCGCCAGTCGAAGCCGACCATCACGGCGACGATCGCCAGCGGCGTCACGCAGGCGGACACGAGCGGCGCCAGCAGGTGCGCGATCACGCTCATCGCCTGCATGAGACCGCGCCCCGCGAGGACGGACACCTCCCCGACGCGGCGCGGGCCGTACCAGCCGACGGGCAGCCGGGCCAGGTGGTCGCCGAGCCGGTAGTACATCCCGCGCAGCAGCGTGGTCCCGACGCGGAACCCGGACAGGTCGCTGACGTACCGCAGCGCCCCGTACACCGCGACCGCGGCCCCGAACGCGATCAGCCACGGCCGGGCGTCTCCGGGCGCGCCCCCGAGGAGCTCCCGGAGGACGGGCACCAGCAGCGCGTAGGACAGGCCCTCGACCACCGCGGTCGCCGTCATCAGGGCCACGGTGCGGCGCACCGGACGGGCGTACTCGGCCCCCAGCACGCGGAACAGCATCGAGATCATCACAGGTCGTCTCCTCGCGGTGCGCCGGGGCGGGGCGCGGCCTCGGCGCCGGCCGCCGACAGGTGGGACCGCCAGAACGCGGCGAACCGCCCGTCCCGCGCCAGCAGCTCGGCGGGCGCGCCGTGCTCGGCGATCGCCCCGTCCTCCAGCATCACGACGGCGTCGGCGTCGGCGATCGTCTCCAGCCGGTGGGCGATGACGAGGACCGTCCGGTCGCCGCCCGGTGACGTCAGGGCCCGCCGCACCGCCAGTTCCGTATGCGGGTCGGCGAACGCGGTCGCTTCGTCGAGCACCAGGACGGGCGTGTCGGCGAGCAGCGCGCGGGCGATCGAGATCCGCTGCGCCTCGCCGCCCGACAGGCCGGCCTCCTCGCCGAGCACCGTGTCGTAGCCGCGCGGCAGCTCCAGGACGCGGTCGTGGACGTTCGCCCGCCGGGCGGCGCGGACGATGTCGTCCATGGCCGCGTCCGGCACCGCGAGCGCGATGTTGTCCGCGACCGACGCGCGCAGCAGGAGGACGTCCTGGAAGACGAAGGAGACCGTCCGGTAGAGGTCCCGTCCGGCGAGGTCCCGCAGGTCGACGCCGCCCAGCGCGACCGAGCCCCGGGTCGGGTCGAAGAACCGCGGCAGCAGCCGCACCAGCGTCGACTTCCCGCCGCCCGACGGCCCGACGACCGCGGTGACCGTGCCCGGTTCCAGCACCAGGTCGATCCCGCGCAGCACCTCGCGGTCGGGACCGTAACCGAAGTGGACGTCCCGCAGCTCCACCCGGTGCCCGCGCGGCGCGACCGGGACCGCGGGCTCGGGCAGCGGCGGCACCGCGAGCACCTCCCGGATCCGCCCGACCGCGCGCCGCGCGCCCTGCAGGTCGTCGAAGCCGTGGAAGAGCGCCGCGACCGGAGCCGTCAGCCCCAGCCCGAGCAGCGGGAAGGGCAGCAGGTCGGCCGGGGCCATGCCGCCGCGGTCGATCAGCACCGCGCCGCCGGTCAGCACGGCCAGCAGCACGAACGGCGGCGACAGCACCAGCTGGATCGCGGCGGCGACCCCGGCGAGCGCGCGCACCATGCGGTAGAAGGCGGTGACGAACGCGTCCACGGCCTCGACGAACCGCCGGAGCGCGCGCTCGCCTCCGCCGAACGCCTTGACGACCGCGATGCCCTGGACGAACTCGACGACGGAGCTCGCGATCCGGCCCATCGCCGCGTCGAACTCCTGCTGCTCGCGCAGCCGGCCCGGCGTCATCATCAGCGGCACCAGCGCCACCGCCAGCAGCACCGGGACCAGCGTGATCAGCGTGAGGCGCCAGTCGACGGCGAACAGGTAGGCCAGCGACACCAGCGGCACCACGAACGCGGTGGCGAGCTCGCCTGGGGTGTGCGCGATGAACGGGTGCACGGCGCTGACGTCGTCGCCGACGAGCTTCGCCAGCTCGCCGGTCCGGCGGCCGGACAGCCAGCCGATCGGGACGCGCCCCAGCCGCGCCGCCAGCCGCCGCCGGAACGCCAGCTGCACCCGGCCGTCGAGCAGGTGCCCGATCCCGGAGGCCGCGGCCGTGCACAGCAGCCGGACCAGCAGCCCGGCCGCGCCCGCGACCACGGCCGTCCAGACGCGGCCGTGGTCGGCCGGGCCGGGCGCCAGCAGAGCGCGTCCCACCTCGGCGACGGCCAGGAGCGGCGCCAGGCCGGCCACGGCGCCGGCCACCTGCAGGGCGACGAGCGCCGCGAAGCTCCGGACGTGCGGGCGCAGCAGCCCGCCCGGCGCGTCGTCCGCCGCGGAACCGGCGGAGGAGGCCGGCGCGGACCTCCGTTCGGCGAGGCCGGCGGCGGTCATCGGCGCGCCTCCACCCGGCTGCCCTGCGGCAGGGTGACGGCCATGATGCTGCTGGGCACGTCCAGCGCGATGCGGTGCCACCGCCCGCGCGGGACGATCGCGGCGGTCCCGGCCGGCAGCCGGACCTCTTCCTCCTCCTGCCCCGGCTCCTCCGGGCGCAGGTAGAGCCGGATCTTCCCGATGAGGCAGGAGACGACCTCCTCGGCCTCGGGATGGACCTCCCAGTGGCCGCCGTGGACGTCGGCGTCGGTCTTCGCGTGGAAGGCCGTCAGCCGCCAGCCGTCGTGGCCGGAGCACACCGTCCTCTTCTCGGCGTGGATCGTGCCGCCCTGGCGGAGGTGGAGAAGGGACGCGAAGAGGTCGATCGGGGCGACGGGCATGCCGGGCCGTCCTTCCTGCGGAGAGCGAGCCTGCGAGAGCGAGCGGATGAGGTGGTGCGGAGGGGCCGGTCAGTCCGCGGCGGCGACCGGCTCGCGGTCGCCGGTCCGTCCGGCCGGTACGGGCGGGCCGCTCCGCCGCAGCACCGTGAGGGCGATGACGACGGCGCCGAGCAGGAGCGCCGCGCCGATGGTGAAGCCGAACGCGTACCCGTCGCTGAGCGAGGCGGGCGTGACGGTGTCGCCGGTGCGGTCGTGCGCCGCGGTGCCGAGGGCGGCCAGTCCGAGCGAGGCGCCGATCTGGCGGACGCTGTTGAGCAGGCCGGACGCGGCGCCGGCCTCGTGCGGCGCCACGCCGGTGGTGGCGGTGGAGACGAGCGGCGCGAGGCAGAGCCCGAACCCGACGCTGGCCACGATGGACGGGCCCAGCACGTCGGTGAGGAAGGAGCCGTCGGCGCCGATCCGGCCGAACCAGGCGAACCCCGCCGCGGTCATGAGCCCGCCGGCGATCAGCAGGGTGCGGGCGGGGAGGCGGTAGCCGAGCTTGACGGCGAGGAACGAGCCGACGATCACCCCGAGCGCGAACGGCACGAACTCGAGCCCGGTCAGCGCCGGTTCCGTCCCGAGGACGCGCTGCAGGTAGAGGGAGACGAAGTAGAAGGACGACGACAGGGCCGCGCCGGTCAGCAGGTTGTAGGCGTTCGCGCCGGCGACCGAGCGGTTCGCCAGCAGCCCGAGCCGGATCAGCGGCTCGCGGGCGGTGGACCGCTCGACGAGGACGAACGCGACGAGCAGCGCGACCGCGGCGGCCAGCGTCGTCACGGTGGCCGCCGAGGTCCAGGCGTGCCGGTCGGTGCGGACGACGCCGAACACCAGCAGGGTCACGCCCGCGGTGGCCAGGACCGCGCCGAGGACGTCGGGGCGGCCGCCGCGCTCCCGGGGCGGATCGGCGGCGACGCCCCGCCAGGCCATGGCCAGCGCGGCCGCGGCCATGGGCACGTTCACGAACATCACCCAGCGCCAGCCGGCGTACTCGGTGAGCAGGCCGCCGATCAGCACGCCGAACGCGCCCCCGGCGGCGTTCATCGCGCTCCAGATCCCGAAGGCGCGGACGCGGGCCCGCCCGGCGGGGAACGTCGCGGTCAGCAGGGCCAGCGCGGCCGGCGCCAGCGCGGCGGCCCCGACACCCTGGGCGACGCGGGCGGCGACCAGATGGCCGGGTTCCTGCGCGAGGCCGCCGAGCAGCGACGCGAGGCCGAACAGGCCGAGCCCGAGCCGCAGCACCCGCTTGCGGCCGTACCGGTCGGCGGCCTTGCCGCCCAGCAGGAGCAGCCCCCCGAACGCGAGGGCGTAGGCGTGGATCACCCAGGTCACGCCGACCGCGCCGAACCCGAGGCCGGACGCGATCCGCGGGAGCCCGACGTTCACCACCGACAGGTCCAGCGACACCATGAACTGCACGACGGCCACCGCCGCGAGCGTGAGCCCGGGCCGGGCGGCCGGCTCGGCGCCCGCCCGTCCGCGGGCCGATTTCCGGATCGTGTACATGCCGGAAATGGTGCTGTTCGCACTGGTCGGCGGTCATCGTGCGGGGGAAGGCTCCTTCGCCCGGCACCGCGGGAGTACGCCCGGCCGGACTACGACGCCGGGAGTAGTCCGGGATTGCTCCGTCCAGCGGAGGACGCCGGAGAAAAGGGCCCATAACCTACGTGAATGAGGTTCTTGGACGGGAGGCGGCCGCTCGCCGAGGACGGCCTGCTCGCCGCGGCGATGGCCGTCCTGCTGACGGTCGTCATGCTCTACTCGCCGCGCGCGGGCGCGCTGGATCTCGCGGCCGGCATCGCCGGTTCGCTCGCGCTCGTCGCGTGGCGGCGGGCGCCGCTGGCGGCGCTCGCCCTCAGCGCGGCGTTCATGCTCGTGGTCGCGGGCCGCACGCAGCCGGGCCCGGCGGCGGCCTATCCCGTCATGGTGGCGGTGTTCGGCGCGGTCAGGGCCGGTCACCGGGTGGCCGCGGCGCTGGTGAGCTTGGCGTTCCTGGGCATCGCGGTGGCGGTGAACCTGCCCGGCGCCGACGGGACCGGGGAGAACCTCCAGAGCGTCGCGCTGCTGGTCGGCTGGTTCGTCGCGGCCGGCGTCGCGGCGACGGTCACCCGGCACCGGCAGGCGTACCTGGAGGAGGCCGAGCAGCGGGCCGCCGAGGCCGAGCGCACCCGGGAGGAGGCGGCCCGCCGCCGCGCGGGGGAGGAGCGGCTCCGCATCGCCCGGGAGCTGCACGACTCCCTCACCCACAGCATCTCCGTCATCAAGGTCCAGGCGGGGGTGGCCGTCCACCTGGCGCACCGGCGCGGCGAGGAGGTCCCTCCGGCGCTGGTGGCCATCCAGGAGGCCAGCGGCGACGCCATGCGCGAGCTGCGCGCCACCCTGGAGGTCCTGCGCGACTCCGGCGACTCCGACGACGGCGACGGATCCGGGGGCGGGGCCGCCGCCTCCGGCCTCGACCGCCTCGGCGACCTGGTCGACCGGGCCCGCTCCGCCGGCCTGGACGCCACGGTCACGGTCTCCGGCGCCCGCCGCGACCTGCCCGCCGAGGTGGACCGGGCCGCGTACCGGATCGTCCAGGAGGCGCTCACCAACGTCTCCCGGCACGCGGGCGGCGCGGCCGCCGCGGTGTGCGTCGACTACGCGGACGGCGCGCTGGTCGTGCAGGTCGAGGACGACGGCAAGGCCGATCCGGACGCGCCGCCGGTGCCCGGCAAGGGGCTGCTCGGCATGCGCGAGCGCGTCGCGGCGCTCGGTGGGCGGCTCCGCGCCGAGCCCCGCGCCGAGGGCGGCTTCATCGTGCGTGCCGAGCTGCCTCTGGAGGGAGCGGCGTGATCCGCGTGCTCCTCATGGACGACCAGGCGCTGATCCGCGGCGGCTTCCGCGCCCTGCTGGAGATCGAGGACGACATCGAGGTGGTCGCCGAGGCCGCGAACGGCGAGCAGGGCGTCGCGCTCGCCCGCGAGCACCGGCCCGACGTCGCCCTCGTCGACATCCAGATGCCGGTGATGGACGGCATCGAGGCGACCCGGCTGATCGCCGCCGACGAGCGGCTGAGCGGCGTCCACGTCGTCATCCTCACCAACTACGGCCTCGACGAGTACGTCTTCAACGCGCTCCGCGCCGGCGCCTGCGGCTTCATGGTCAAGGACACCGAGCCCGCCGACCTGCTGCAGGGCGTGCGGGTCGCGGCCCGCGGCGACGCGCTGCTGTCGCCCGCGATCACCCGCCGGCTGATCGCCGAGTACGTCGCGCGCCGCCCCGAGCCCGCGCCGCAGGCGCTGGACGTGCTGACCAACCGGGAGCGGGAGGTCACCGCGCTGGTGGCGCGGGGCCTGTCCAACGACGAGATCGCCGCCCGCATGGTGATCAGCCCGACCACCGCGAAGACGCACGTCAGCAGGGCGATGACGAAGCTGCGGGCCAGGGACCGCGCCCAGCTCGTGGTCTTCGCCTACGAGTCCGGCCTCGTCACGCCCCGCCGCGCCTGACGGGCGCCCGCGCCCGCGGTCACCAGGGGATCGGGCCCTCCTCGCCGAAGAAGCCGCCGGTCGTCCCGTCCTCGCCGGCCGTGGCCAGCCGGACCACGACCGCCGCGCCCTGCTCCACGGTGAGGAAGCCGGTGTGGTCGTTGCTGTCCGTGGCCACGAAGCCGGGCGCGACGGCGTTGACGAGCACGCCGTCCTTGCGCAGCTCGTTCGCGTACTGCACGGTCAGCGCGTTCAGCGCGCTCTTGGACGGCGAGTACGCCGCCGACGGCAGCAGCGACGCCATGGGGCCGTCCGGGTCGCTGAAGATCGTCAGCGAGGCGGCGTGGCTGCTGACGTTGACGACGCGCGGCTCCGGCGACCGCCGCAGCAGCGGCAGCAGCGCGTTGGTCACCGCGATCACGCCGAACACGTTGGTCTCGAACACCCTGCGGACCATGTCCAGGTCGACGGTGCTCGGGACCTGGTCGTGGGCGTCCGCGGGCGCGACCCGCCCGGAGCCGCTGATGCCGGCGTTGTTGACCAGCACGTCGAGGCGGCCGAAGCGCTCCTCGACCAGCTCGGCCGCCTTCCGGACGGAGACCGCGTCGGTGACGTCCAGGGCGACCGCGTGCACGTCGCCGCCCGCCTCGCGGAGCGCCGCGGCGGCCTCCTCGCCGCGGCGCGGGTCCCTGGCGCCGATCAGGACCGTCATGCCCGCCGCGGCGAGCTGCGCGGCGACCCCGCGCCCGATCCCCTTGTTCGCCCCCGTGACCAGCGCGACCTTGCGCTGTGCGGCCTGCTCGCTCATGTCCCCGCTCCTCGTCGTGGAAAGGGTGCGCCCGTCTCGGCACCCGTTGTCGGACCCGAGACGACGCAGCCCGCCCGCCTGTGACACGCGGGGCGGAGGAACCGGGATCAGTGCTTGTGCGCCTCTTCGATGGACGCCCCCGCCAGCCGCGCCGCGAGCGCGTCGGCGAAGTTGGGGCACTCGAAGACGTTGTCGTGCGGGCAGGACAGGCCGTGGGCGATCGCGCCGCGCGCCGCCTGCATCCGGGCGATCTGCCGGTCCAGCTCGGCGAGCTTGTCCCGTTGCAGCTCCCGCCAGTCGCCTCCCGACGTGCGGGCCCTGACGAGCGCCTTGATCTCGCGCAACGTGAAGCCGACGTCGCGCAGGAGCAGGATGAGCCCGACGTGCTCCACCGCGAACGGCGGGTAGCGCCGCTGCCCCGACACCCGGGCCGGTGCGGGCAGCAGGCCGTACTCCTCCCAGTAGCGCAGAGCGGACGTGGCGACCCCGGTACGGTCCGCCACCTCGCCGATCGTGAGCCGCTCGTCCGCCATGGTGGCCTCAAGCGTAGTTCAAGGGGCCGCCACGTGATCAGGATGACGGGATCGCGGTCCCGCCTCCCTGCCGCAGGCCCGTCCGAGCCGGTCGCGATTCCCGCTCTGACCAGGTGTTCTTCGGGAATGCCCGGCTCGCGAGGGGGTATCGCGAGCGAATGGGCAGTGAACGCAGAGACGCTCTCCGCTTCGCCGACGACGTGACCGCCGAGCGGGACGCCGTCGCGGCGGAGTTCGGCGCGGCCGTCAACATGACGCCCAAGGAACTCGAGGAGTGGCTGGACACCGACGAGTCGAGGTCCGTCGGCCAGAGGAAGGACGGCGGCGAGGCGACGGGCCACGCGTCCGGGCGCCGGATCGTCCAGCTGATGCGCACGAAGAGAGCGGACCTGTCCGACGACGACTACGCGCACATGACCAAGGTGGTCGGCTACGTCCACCGGCACCTCGCCCAGCGACCGCGCGGCGACGTCCGGGACACCCGGTGGCGCTACTCCCTGATGAACTGGGGCCACGACCCCCTGAAATAGCCGTCCCCGGCCGCCGCGATCAGGACGCGGCCTGGGCGCGGAGCCCGCGGACGAACAGGTCCAGGTGCCGGCGGGCGAGGGCCTGGTCCTCCTCGGGCGGCAGCGGACCCGGGAGCGGGCGGGCGATGCGGACGGCCATCATGCCGATGTCGGCGAACGTGACGCCGTCCGGCAGGCTCCCGTCCGCGTGCGCCGCGGCGACGAGGCCCTCCAGGAGCCGGATGCTCTCCGCCCGCAGCGGCGCGAGTTCGGGATCGTTCTCGAGATCGACCCGTCCGAGCAGTGCCGGCAGCACCGCGGAGACGCGCAGGTCCAGCGTCCGGCGCAGGTACCGGGCCAGCGCCTCGAACGGGTCGGGCTCCCGCTCGCACGCGTCCCGCGCGGCCTCCAGGGTGCCGGTCAGCGCGTCGAGGGCGACGGCGTGCAGCAGCGTGCCGCGGTCGGGGAAGCGGCGGTAGAGCGTGCCGCTGCCGACCTCCGCCCGGCGGGCGACGTCGTCGAGCGGGACGTCCGGGCCGCGCTCGACGATCATGTCCCGCGCGGCCGCCAGGATCCGCTCCAGGTTGCGCCGCGCGTCGGCGCGCATCGGCCTGGCCATCGTCCACCTCCTCGCGTCGTAGGCACACGGTAGCAGCGGAACCGGGGAAACTTTCCCCGCTTCGACGGCCGCCGAGTACGCCGCGGCGATCGTCCGGGGACGAGCTGCCCGCCGCCAACGACGCCGGGGCGGTCGTCACCGTCGACGCGGTGCCCGTGAGCGGGACTACGGCGTCAGCACGACCTTCCCGGCGACGGTCCCGGACTCGGCGAGCCGCATCGCGTCGGCGACGCGGGCGAGCGGCAGCTCCGCGGCGATCCGGGGCGTGACGTCACCGCGCTGGAGCGCGGCGAAGACCTCGGTGAGGTCGGCGCGCAGCCGGGCCCGGAACCGGTCCTTGGACAGCGCCCGTCCCGCCCAGGCGTTGAAGAAGTAGGCGCGGCGCCCGTTGGGCAGGGCGTTCCACATCCAGACGCGTGCGAGCAGCTTGAAGACGGGCCACTGCTTGGAGCCCTCGTCGTCGCGGGTGGAGGCGCTGCCGTAGGACACGAGGGTGCCGCCGGGTGCGAGGAGGCGCCACGAGTCGACGATGCCGGCGCCGCCGACGTGGTCGAACACGGCGTCCACGCCGCCGGGGGCGAGCGCGCGGACCTGCGCGGCGACGTCCCCGGCGCGGTAGTCGACGGGCGCGACGCCCTGCTCGCGGAGCAGGTCGTGGTGGCGTGCGGACGCCGTCCCGATCACCTTCGCGCCCGCGGCCTGCGCGAGCTGGACCAGGACCGAGCCGACGCCGCCGTTGGCGCCGTGCACCAGGACGGTCTGCCCGGCGCGGACGCGCGCCTTGCGGTGCAGCATCTGCCAGGCCGTGATGCCGTTGACGACGAGGGTCTCCGCCTCCGCCGCGCCGATCCCGTCGGGGACCGGCACGGTGTCCGCGGCGTCGAGGAGGACGTGGCTGGCCCAGCCGCCGACCTTGGTCAGCGCCGCGACCCGGGTGCCGATCAGGCCCGGGTCGACGCCGCGTCCCGCGGCCTGCACGGTGCCGACGAGGTCGTAGCCGGGCACGAACGGGAACGCGGGCTGGTCGTAGTAGCGGCCGCGGCGCATCTGCTGCTCGGCGAAGGAGACGCCGGTCGCCTCCATCCGGACCACGACCTGGCCCGGCCCCGGCGCGGGGACGGCCCCGTGCCGGATCCGCAGTTCCTCCGGCTCGACCTTGCCCGGCAGGACGACCTCGACGAGCTCTTCGGTGTTCATGGCGTCTCCATCGCTCTCGGATGATGCTCTAGCTTCTGTTAGAAGTTATAACCAATCCTCCTGTGAGTGTCAATAGGGTTCGTGATAGCCTCTAACTAAATCTTCGAGTCGTAGCGGCGAGCGGGAAGGCGGCAGGGCATGGCGGAGACGGGGACCCGGACCCCGCGCGAGCGGTACCGCACCCAGGTGCGCGCGGAGATCAAGCAGCACGCCTGGGAGCAGATCGCCACGACGGGCGCGTCCGCGCTCTCGCTCAACGCGATCGCCAAGCAGATGGGCATGAGCGGGCCCGCGCTCTACCGGTACTACGCCGGCCGCGACGAACTGATCACCGAGCTCGTCAGGGACGCGTACCAGAGCCTCGCCGACACCCTCCGCTCGGCCGCCGACGCGGGCGCCGGGCTCGCCGAACTGGCGCACACGCTGCGCGCCTGGGCCCTGGAGGACCCCCAGCGGTACCTGCTCATCTACGGCACCCCCGTCCCCGGCTACGACGCGCCGGACGACATCACCCGCATCTCGGCCGAGACCATGGCGGTCCTGCTCGACGCCTGCGCGGCGCTTCCGGCCGACCGTCCCGAGACGGCGTTCGACGCCCACCTGGCGGACCATCGCGACTGGGCCGGCGACCACCCCGCCCAGCCCGCGGCCCTGTGCCGGGCCCTGACCTTCTGGACCCGGCTGCACGGCGTCCTGTCGCTGGAGCTCGCCGGCCACTTCACCGGAATGGGGTTCGACGCCGCGCAGCTCTTCGACGCCGAACTGGACGCCCTCCTGTCGCCCTGACCCCGCCGGGCCCGCGCCCGTTCCGGCTCTCCGGGCGCCGCCGACGGCCGCCGTTGCCGGGAACCCCGGTCAGGCGAGGGTGGCGAGCAGGCGGGCCAGGGCGACGGCGAGGTCCGGGCGGCCGGCCGCGGCGGTGTGCTCGCGGAGGCGGTCGAGGCAGTGCAGGTAGAGCGGCAGGAGTTCCCGCCGGAGCAGCTCGGCGGCCGCGGTCGCGTCGTCGATCCCGCCGGCCCGCCAGCGCCCGGCCGCGGCGACCAGGCTGCTCGACGGCTGCGGCGGGGCGGTGTACCAGCGCGCGGCGTCGTCATTGCGGCCGAGCATCCCGGTGGCGGCGGTGTAGAGGAACCGGACGGGGAACAGCACGGCCTTGGTGGCGGCGCGGGCGCCCTCGGCGGCGAGGCCCTCCGGGTGCCTGAGCGTGTGCACGTAGGCGGGGTCGGCGAACCTGGTCGCGGCGAAGGCGGCGCTGTCGAGGAGAAGTTCGTCCCGTCCGGGCCGCGCGCAACCGGAACGGCAGTCGGCGCCGTACAACAGGACGCCTGAGTCAAGGAGGTCGAGCCGGTCGGTCGCGGGGAACCGGCCGGCGTCGGTGCCGTCCGCCAGGTTCTCCCAGTCGCTCCAGAAGAGGGAGAGGCGCGACGCGAGGGCGTGGTGAGGGGTGCCCGCGTACCGCTGGATCGTGTCGCGGCGGACGGCGTCGACGGCCGTCGCGGCGGCGGCGTCGGCGCGGTCGACGACGAGGGCCACGTCCACGTCGCTGACCAGGGGGGCGAACCCGCCGTGCGCCAGGCTGCCGATGGCGAAGGCCGCCACGAGCCGCTCGTCCAGACGCGCCGCGGCCTCGGCGAGCGCGGCCTGGACGACTTCCCGGCCGGTGGGATCGGACAGGGCGGGGGGAGGGGGAGGGTGCTTCATGCGTTCAATGGTGGCCGTGCAGGGCGGCGTGGTGGTCGGTCCCGTCCGTGCCGTCGGGATCGGCGTGGACGGTGGCGGCCCGCAATCGCGGCAGGCCGTGGATCAGGCGGTGCTCCGCCTCCACCGCCACCGCGTGCGCCTGCACGAGCGACAGGTCCGGGTCGAGCACGATGTCGGTCTCGGCGCGCAGCGTGTGGCCGACCCAGCGCAGCCGGACGCCGCCGACGCGCCGCACCCCGTCCACCCGGGCCAGGATCCGCTCGGCGGCGGTGACCAGTTCCGGGTCCACGGCGTCCATCAGCCGGTGGTAGACCTCCCTGATCGCGTCGCGCAGCACGAAGCAGATGGCCAGGGTGATGAGCAGCCCGACGACCGGGTCGGCGACGGGATGGCCGAGGGCGGATCCGGCGGCGCCGGCCAGCACGGCGAGCGAGGTGAAGCCGTCGGTCCGCGCGTGCAGGCCGTCGGCGACCAGGGCGGCGGAGCCGATCTCGCGGCCGACCCTGATGCGGTACCGGGCCACCCATTCGTTGCCGAGGAACCCGACGACGGCGGCGGCCGCGACCCAGCCGAGCGCCCTGACGTCCTGCGGGGCGATCAGGCGGCGGAACGCCTCGTAACCGGCGAGGGCGGCGGAGGCGGCGATGACCACGACGATCGCCAGCCCGGCCAGGTCCTCGGCGCGGCCGTACCCGTAGGTGAAGCGGCGCGTCGCGGCGCGCCGGCCGAGCAGGAACGCGATGCCGAGCGGTACCGCCGTCAGCGCGTCCGCGACGTTGTGCAGGGTGTCGCCGAGGAGCGCCACCGACCCCGAGAGCACCACGATCGCCGCCTGGACGGCCGCGGTGGCGGCCAGCACCGCGAGGGACAGTCCGAGCACGCGCAGCCCTCGGCCGCTGGTCTCCAGCGCCTCGTCGGTCTTGTCAGCGGAGTCGTGGCCGTGCGGGGCGAGCAGGTGCCTGGCCCGGGCGAGAAGCGACGAGGCCGTCCCGTGCCCATGACCGTGGCCGTGCTCATGCCCGTGACCGTGTCCATGACCGTGGCCATGCCCGTGGCCTGGCGAGGGTTCGGGGCCGGTGGGATCCGACATGGGCCTCCTCGGTTGCGAGCGAGCCGTCCGGCCAGTATATGTAGTCAGGTATGCACGCGGCTACATTGCAGGTGCGAGGTCCATGCAACAGCATCCTTCGAGCGCTCAGATCGAGGCGGCCACGGCCGCGTTCCGGATGCTCGCCGACCCGACCCGGCTGCGGCTGATGTGGCTCCTCACCTCCGGCGAGTACGACGTCACGTCGCTCGCCGACCTCCTGGAGACGTCCCGGCCGCTCGTCTCCCAGCACCTGGCGAAGCTCCGGATGACCGGGCTGGTGCACACCCGCCGCGAGGGCCGCAGGGTCCTGTACCGGGCCCGCGACACCCACGTGCGGACGCTGATCACCGAGGCGTTCTCCCACGCCGGCCACGAGGTGACGGGCCGGCCGCGGCACGACGACTGACCCGGAGCCCCGGCCGGGCCGGGCCGGTCAGGGGCGGTAGGCGGGGAGGACGGCGCGGGGGACGGGCCCCTTGTTGCGCCGGCCGCTCTGGGACTCCTCCCAGGCGTGGGCGAGGATCCCGACGCTCCGGCTGAGGACGAACAGGCCGCGCGCCAGCGGCGCGGGGAACCCGAGCTCGGCGTAGATGACGGCGGTGGCCCCGTCGATGTTCATCGGCACGGGCCTGGCGCGGCCCTCGGCGAGGCGGGCCTCGATCGCCTTGCCGGCCCGCAGGTGGCGGCCGGCGACGACGCCGTCCCGCACGGCGTCCTCGACCAGGGCGAGCAGCGGGTCGCGGCGGGGGTCGCGGGGATGGAAGCGGTGGCCGAAGCCCGGCACGTAGCGGGGCCCGTCCGCGACGGCCTGGTCGGCGGCCGTGCGCAGGTCGAGCCCGGCGTCCTCGCGCCGGAGGACGTCGTCCAGCAGCCGGACGCACTGCTCGCCCGCCCCGCCGTGCGCGTCGCCGAGGGTGTTGACGGCGCTGGCGACCGCGTTGTTCAGGCCGACGCCGCAGGTGGCGGCCATCCGGGCGATGGCGATGGACGGCGCCTGGGGCCCGTGGTCGACGGCGGCGACGAGCGCCGCGTCGAGGAGGGCGGCCTGGCGGGGCGCCGGGAGGTCGCCGCGCAGCATCAGCCAGATCATGGACGTGAGGCCGGTCGTCCCGATGAGGTCCTGGACGGGGCGGCCGCGCAGCTCGATGACGCCGGGTTCCATCCGGGAGACGGCGGTCGCCCACCAGTCCGCGACGGCGCCGGTCGGGTCGATCTCGGTCACGGGAGCCTCCTGCGCTGGACGGTCGGTCATGGGGTGACGGCGTTCTCGGCCCGGCCGTTCCAACGGTCCGCGAGGGCGTCGCGTTCGGCGTTCTGGTCGCCCAGCAGCGGCGGGGGCCCGGTGGGCCGCAGGGGCTCGCCGTCGTGCAGGACGCCGCCGCCGGAGACCTTGAGGACCCGTCCGGAGCCGTCCGGGAAGGGCAGTTCGGTGAAGAAGCCGCGGTGCTCGAGCTGGTCGAGGCCGACGGCCTGGGGGACGGTCACGACGCGGGCGGCCGGGACGCCGGCGGGGGCGAGGATCCGCTCCCACTCGCCGGCGGTGCGGCGGCGCAGTGCGCGGTTGAGCTCGCCGGTCAGCTCGTCGCGGTGCCGCTTGCGCCGCTCCCGGTCGGCGAAGCGCGGATCGTCGAGGAGGTCGCGGCGGTCGAGGAGGTCGCACAGCGTCTCGAACTGCACCTGCCGGTTCGCGGCGATGTTGAGCGGGCCGTCGGCCGCCTCGAAGGTGCCGGACGGGGCGGCGGTGGCGTTCTGGGTGCCCATCGGCTCCGGCGGGACGCCGCTGACCAGGTAGTTGGAGACGGCCCAGCCCATCGCCGAGACGGCCGACTCCAGCATGGAGACGTCGAGGAACGTTCCCGTCCCGGTGCGGGCGCGGCCCGCGAGGGCGGCGGAGATGTGCAGCGCGGCGGTGAGCCCGCCGACGGTGTCGCAGACGGGGAAGCCGATCCGGAGCGGGGCGGTCTCCTCGGTGCCGGTGATGCTCATCATGCCGGAGAGCCCCTGGATGATCTGGTCGTAGGCGGGGGCCTGGCTCATGGGGCCGCTCTGGCCGAAGCCGGAGATGGCGCAGTAGACCAGCCGGGGGTTCAGCTCGCGCAGCCGCGGCCAGCCGAACCCGAGCCGGGCGAGGACGCCGGCGCGGAAGTTCTCCAGCAGCACGTCGGCGCCGCGGACCAGGTCCTCGAAGGCGGCGCGGTCTTCGGCGTCCTTGAGGTCCAGCTCGACGGACTTCTTGCCCGCGTTCTGCGCCAGGAACGAGGCGCCGAGCCCGGACCGGTTCAACTCGGCGTCGGGGCCGAGGTGCCGGGCGAGGTCGCCCTGCCCCGGCACCTCGATCTTGACGACCTCGGCGCCGAGCAGCATCAGCTGGTAGCTGCAGTACGGGCCGGCGAGGACGTTGGTCAGGTCGAGGACGCGTACACCGCTGAGCGGTCGCTCTGACATGCGCTTTGCTCCTTCAGGTCACGCCGTGGGTCCGGCCGCGGGTCAGCGCGCGGGGCTGAGCGGGTGGTCGAAGCCGCGCTCCGACATCTCCGCGGCCACCTGGCGCAGGTCCGCGGCGTACTGCTCGACGACGTCGTCGGGGAAGCGGACGGTGGGGCCGCTGAGGGACAGCGCGGCGACGACGGTCCCGGACCGGCCGAGGACGGGCACGGCGACGGCGGACAGGCCGTCCTCGCGCTCCCCGTGGCTGACGGCCCAGCCGCGGTGCGCCGCCTCGTCGATCCACTCGCGCAGCCGTTTGACGTGGCCCTCCCCGTAGGGGGAGCTGACGGCGACGCGCCGGAGGAGGGAGTCGGGCGCGTCGCGGAGGAGGGCCTTGGACGAGGCGCCGGCCCAGAGGGGGAGTTCGTCCCCGACGTGCACGACGTGGCGGAGCGGCTGCGGGCTCTCCTGCTGGGCGACGCAGACGCGGTAGATGTCGCGGAGCATGTAGAGGTTGACGGTCTCGCGGCGGCGGGCGCCGAGGTCGCGCATGTACCGGCGGGTCTCCGGGGGCAGCTCCCAGCTGCTGCGCGCGAGGTGGGCCCAGCGCCAGAGGCCGGGGCCGGGGAGGTAGCCGTTGGGCGCCGCCCACAGCAGGCCGTTCTGCTCCAGCGTCTGGACCAGCCGGATGACCGTGGTCTTCGCCAGCCCGGTCGCCTCGACGATCTCGCGGATCGAGATCACCGGGCGCTCCTCGCTGAGCAGGGACAGGATCTCGACGGCGCGCTGGACGCTGCGGACGCCCTGGGAGTCGGCGGGCTGGGAGTCGGCGGCCGGCTCGGCGCCGGGCTTCTTGGCTGGGCTCACTGGTCCTCGATCTCCCCGATGTCGGCGGTAGTGTCCGGGAAACCCGGCGTGCTGCGCTCGGCCGCGGATGGAGAGCGGGAGCCGGCGCGGGGCCGTGCCCGGTGCGGCCGGGGACGGCTCGTACGTTACACGGAGTCCACACAGTGGTCTAGTTGGACCATCAGTCGGTATCAGTCGGCGGTATCGGGAACTTTCCGGCGCACTCTTCCCCCGGTGAGCCACGTCACCTATAACTAACTCACTGGTTCGAACATTAGGTGCCGACCCGGGAGGTGGCTGAGCCGTGCGACCGGCCGTCCCGCTGTATCTCCGGCCCCAACTTTCTCGCCGCCGACCCTTGTCAGCGCGCGGCGCCGACCCGTACGTTGGCTCGAAGTCCACATGATGGCACTAATGGTCCGCTTGGTGGATCTGGAGGAACGGATGCTGGAAGCGCTGCTCGCGGCCGCGGCCGAGGGCGAACCGGTGCAGGCCGCGGCCCTGGTCGCCGGCCGGTGGGAGTCGGCGGGTCCGCAGGGCGAACGCGTCGGACCGTTCGTGCGCAGGCCCGTCAGCCGGGCCCCGGCCGCCGGCCCGGACGACGTCGAGAAGGTCCGCGCCCCTGCCCGCGCCTTCGCCCGGACGGTCGCGCGGCTCGCGCCGGCCTCGCGGGCCGAGGTGCTGGAGAGGGCCTCGCGCGCCGCCGCCGAGCACCGCGACGGCCTCGCCCGGCTGCTCGCCCTCGAACTGGGCAAGCCGCTCAAGGACGGGCGCGGCGAGATCGACCGGGTCGCCGACACGTTCGCGGTGTGCGCCGCCGAGGCGCGGCAGATCGGCGGCGACACGCTCCCCGTGGCGGGCTGGGCGCGCGGCACGGGCAACACCGCCTTCACCTACCGGGCCCCCGCGGGCGTGGCCCTGGCCATCACCCCGTTCAACGCGCCCGCGAACCTGCTCGCGCACAAGCTGGGCGCCTCGTTCGCGGCGGGCAACACCACGATCGTCAAGGCGCCGCCGCAGGCGCCCGCCGTCTCCACGGCGATCGTGGCGCTGCTGGTCGAGGCCGGGATGCCGTACGAGGCCGTCCAGCTGCTGCACGGGGACGGCTCCGTCGGCGCCGCGCTGTGCGCGGCCGACGAGGTCGCCGTCATCAGCTTCACCGGCAGCGCCGCGACAGGGAACGCGGTCGCCCGCGCGGCGGGGGCCAAGCGCCTCGTCCTGGAACTGGGCGGCAACGCCGCGACGATCGTGTGCGAGGACGCCGACATCGCCGAAGCCGCTCGCGTGTGCGCGCGCACCGGTTACAGCAACTCCGGCCAGAGCTGCATCTCGGTCCAGCGCGTGTACGTCCAGCGTTCCCGCTTCGAGGAGTTCCTCGAAGCGTTCACCGGCCAGGTGAAGGCGCTGACCGTCGGCGACCCGCTCGATCCCGGCACCGACGTCGGCTCGATGGTCGACGAGGACGCCGCCGAACGCGTCGTGCGGTGGACGGCGGAGGCCGCCGAGGCCGGCGCCCGCGTGCTCCTCGGCGGCGAGCGCGACGGCGCCACCGCGCTGCCCACGGTCGTGGCCGACCCGCCCGCGACCGCCTCGGTCGTCCGGCACGAGGTCTTCGGCGCGCTCGTCGCCGTGCTCCCGTTCGACGGCCTGGAGCAGGTGATCGAGGAGTGCAACGAGAGCCGGTACGGGCTCCAGGCCGGCCTGTTCACCCGCGACATGGACCGGATCATCACCGCGTGGCGGGACCTGGAGGTCGGCGGGCTCGTCGTCAACGGCTCGTCCAACTTCCGGCTCGACCACGTGCCGTTCGGCGGCGTCAAGGACTCCGGCTTCGGACGGGAGTCGCCCCGCTGCATGATCGACGACTACACCGTGGTCAAGACCATGATGCTGCGCGGGACCTCGCTGTGGGGCGCGGCGTGAAGGCGGTCGTCCTCACCGCGCCGGACGAGGTGGCCGTCGTGGACGACCGGCCGGAGCCGTCCTGCGGGCCGCGGGACGTCGTCGTCGCCGTCCACGGGGTCGGGCTCTGCGGCTCCGACCTGGCCGTCGTCTCCGGCCACCGCCCGGTGCCCGCGCTGCCGTGGGTGCTCGGGCACGAGGCGTTCGGCGTCGTCGCCGCCGCCGGCGAGGACGTCGCCGACCGGTTCCCCGGGCAGCGCGTCGTCGTCGAACCGAACTACCCGTGCCTGGCCTGCCCGTCGTGCCACGCCAGCGCCACGGCGGGCTGCCCGAACCGCCGGGCGGCCGGCATCACCGACCCGGGGCTGCTCGCCGAGCGCGTCGCGGTCCCCGCCCGCTTCACCTGGCCCGTCCCCGACTCCTGGGACGACGCCGACGCGGTGTGCGTCGAGCCGTTCACGGTCGCGCTCAACGCCGTCCGGATGAGCGGCCTCGCCGCCGGCGACAGGTGCCTGGTCGTCGGCGCCGGCTCCCAAGGGCTGCTGGTCACCCTGGCCGTGGCGCACACCGGAGGAGTCCCCTTCATCGTCGAGCCGCACGAGGGGCGCCGCGCGCTGGCCCTCGAACTCGGCGCGCGGGACGCCGCCGAGGACGCCTCCGGAACCGCCTACCCCGCCGTGATCGAGACGTCCGGCGCGCCCGAGGCGTTCGAGGAGGCGCTGGAGCGCACCGCCCCCGGCGGCACCCTCATCGCCGTCGGGCAGAGCGCCCGCCCCGCCCGGCTCTCCACCTTCTCCCTCGTCCAGCGGCGCCTGACCGTGCGCGGCTGCCTCATCTACGACCACCCCGCCGACTTCCCCCGCACCCTCGCGACGCTCGCCGGACACGACCTGCGCCCCGGCCGGATCCTGCGCGAGCGCTTCGACCTCGCGGACGCGCCGAAGGCGTTCGCGCGGGCGGCGGAGACCGCAGGCAAGACCTGGATCAGCATGCCCCGAGGGGGGACGGCCCCCCGCGTCCCCCGGGCCGACTCCGTCGGCACCTCCGTCACCCGAACCGAGGAGACCCCCTCATGACCGTGGACGTCCACCCCCAGAGCGCCCCCGCCGTGGCGGTGTCCGCGGCGGAGGCGCTCGTCCGGCAGCTCGAGCGCTACGGCGTCGAGTACGTCTTCGGGACCTGCGGCCACACCAACATCGCCCTGCTGGACGCGCTGGGCCGCAGCCCGATCGAGTTCGTCATCGCGCGGCACGAGCAGGCCGCCGCGCACGCCGCCGACGGCTACGCGCGCGCGTCCGGGCGGCCGGGCGTGCTGCTCGTGCACGTCGGGCCCGGCATGATGAACGCCGTCACCGGCGTGGCGACCGCCGCGCTCGACTCCGTCCCGCTCGTCACCATCGCCGGGGACGTCCCGTCCTACTACCGGGGCAGGCACCCGCACCAGGAGGTCAACCTCCACAACGACGCCGACCAGACCGCGATCTACCGGCCGTTCGTCAAGCGCGCCTGGCACGTCCACCGCGCCGAGGACCTCGGGCGGTTCACCGAGCGGGCGTTCTGGACCGCCACCACCGGCCGGCCCGGCGCGGTGCTGCTCAACGTCCCGATGGACCTGTTCTCCCGGCCGGTCGCCCCCGCCGACCACCCGCTGCCCGCGCACCAGGCCGTCCCCGGCCTGCCGGACGCGACGGCGGAGCGGATCGCGGCGCGTCTCGCCGAGGCCGAGCGCCCGCTGATCTACCTCGGCGGCGGGCTGCGCGGCGACGCGGGCCGCCGCGCGCTGCTCTCGCTCGCCGAGCACCTCGACATCCCGATCGTCCACTCGCTGATGGGCAAGGGCGCCGTCCCCGACGACCACCCGCTGCTGCTCGGCATGCCGGGCTTCTGGGGGCTGGAGACCACCAACGACTACGCCCGCGAGGCCGACGTCGTCCTCGCCCTGGCCACGCGGTTCGCCGAGACCGACGCCAGCTCGTGGGACGACCGCTACACCTGGAACCTCGGAGGCCCGGACGCCCCGGCGGCGTCCGGACGGCTCATCCAGATCGACATCGACGCCGCCGAGATCGGCCGCAACTACCCGGTGGAGATCGGCGCCGTCGCCGACGTCGCCCTCGCCGTCCAGGCCGTCGCCGAAGCGGTGCGGGCCGTCCACCCCGACCCGGTCGACCGGCCCGGACTGCGCGAACGGATCCGCGCCGCGCGCACCGACCTGTTCGAGCGGAGCCGCGAGCGCGGCCGCTCCGGCGACTTCCCGCTCCGGCCCGAACGGATCCTCGCCGACCTCCGCGAGGCGCTGCCCGCCGACGCGGTGCTGGTCACCGACGTCGGCTGGAACAAGAACGGCGTCGCCCAGTGCTACGAGCTGCCCGCCGAGGGCCGCTTCATCACGCCCGGCGGCGCCTCCACCATGGGCTTCGGCCCGGCGGCGGCGGTCGGCGTGCAGATCGGCGCGCCCGGCCGCGCCGTCGTCGCGCTCGTCGGCGACGGCGGCATGAGCGCGCAGCTGCCCGCCGTCCCCATGGCCGTCGAGCAGGGCCTTCCGGTGATCTTCGTGGTGATGAACAACCGCGCCCACGGCACGATCGCCGACCTGCAGGCCGCGAACTTCGGCGCGAGCTACGGCTGCGAGTTCCGCGACCCCGAGGGCCGCCCCTACAGCCCCGACTTCGCCGTCTACGCCGAGGCGTGCGGAGCCGACGGGCACCGGATCACCGCACCGGACGCCCTCCTGCCCGCCCTGCGCGCGGCCGTCGCCGCGCGCCGCCCGGCCGTCCTGGACGTGCCGATGGTCAACGAGCCCGTGCCCACACCCGGGCACTGGAACATCAACGACATCTACCAGGGTGTCTTCCCCGGCGACAGCGGCCACCCCGCGCTGCCCGCCTCCTGAGCCGGCCTCCGAGCCCACCCCGCACCCACCCCCGACATCTCCACCCACCGAGGTGAATCCATGCGCACCATCCCCCGACTCCGTGTCTCCGCCCTGGCCGCCGGAGTCCTCGCCGCGGGCCTGACCGCGGCGTGCGGCGCCCCCGGTGAGTCGAAGGACTCCGGCTCCGGCGGCAGCGGCCCCATCAAGATCGCCGTGGTCGACGCGCAGAGCGGGCAGCTCAGCTCGCTCGGCAAGTGGGAGTACAAGGGCGCCAAGCTCGCCGTCGACGAATGGAACAAGGCCGGCGGCATCGACGGCCGCACCATCAAGCTGGACGTCTTCGACGACCAGGGCGACCCGACCGTCGGCACCAACATCGCCCGCAAGATCGGCAGCCAGCACTACATCGCGATGATCGGCACCGCCGAGAGCGCCGTCACGATCGCGATGGCGCCCACCCTGCGCCAGGAGGAGATCCCGAACATCGCCTCGGGCCAGTCCAACGGGATGGTCGCGCTCAAGAGCCCGTTCCTGTTCCTCAACGGGCCCACGTCCACCACCTACGACGAGACGCTCGCCAAGTACGTCGTGGACGGCAAGAAGATGAAGAAGATCGCGATGATCAGCAACAACGGCTCCTACGGGAAGGGGGAGCACGACGCGTTCCTCAAGGCGCTGACCGACCGTGGCGTCAAGCCGGTCGCCGACGAGGTCGTCACCACCGACCAGAAGGACTTCAGCGCCCAGCTCACCAAGATCCGGCAGAGGTCGCCGGAGGTGATCTTCGTCGGCTCCGAGGAGGTCGAGTCCGGGCTCATCGTCAAGCAGGCCCGCGACCTCGGCATCGACGCGCCGTTCGCCGGCGCGGCCCCGCAGGGCACCCCCGTCTACCGCGACACCGCGGGCGTGAAGAACGTCGAGGGCACCATCGTCAGCTCGCCCTACCTGAGCAACGACGTCAGCGACGCGTCCAAGAAGTTCGCCGCCGCCTACAAGGCCGCTTACGGCGAGGACGCCGAACTGCACGGCGCCAAGGCCTACGACGGCACATCGATCCTGCTCACCGCGCTGAAGAACAGCAAGGTCGCGACCGGGAAGAAGCTGGCCGACGCGATCCGCGCCGTGCAGTACCAGGGGCTGCTCGGCGACTTCCGCTACGACGAGACCGGGGTCGGGATCAAGGCGACCTCCATCGGGATCATGAAGAACGGGACGGTCGTCAAGGCCGACGGCTGACGGCGGACCACCCGGACGACCGAGGGCGGCCGGGCCCCGCGGGCCCGGCCGCCTTCGTTTCCTCGGTCATGCGCCCTGGTCCGTGAGGGAGAAGTCGTCGACGAGGAGGGTCCCGACGCCCGGCAGCGCGACGCCGAAGCTGATGTTGGTGGCGCCCGCGGGGACGGCGGGGGTGGTGACGAGCGTCTGCTGCCAGGTGCTCGTCTGCGCGAGCGTCGGGCCGTTCGTCCAGAACGTCCAGGCGCCGGTCGCGCTGCGGTAGTAGATGCTCATCTTGGTGGTGACGCCGGCCGCCCAGGTGCCCTTGTACCAGACCCCGAGCTGGTAGGCATGGCCCGGTGTCGCGGCGGGCGCGCAGGTCCCGGCGTCCTGTTTCGTGACGAGCTTGCGGTCGCCGTCGGTCCGGGCGGTGACGTCGACGCGTTCGGCGTACTGCCCGGTGTGCGAGTCGTTCGTCCGCGTCCAGGCGAAGGTGTTCGTCCCGTACCCGCCGAGCTGGAAGCAGTCGGGGACGCCTCCGGTCGCCGCCTCCAGCGACGGGTTCTGGACGGTCGCGGGCGACGGCGGCCCGTTGACGGGCGGCTGCAGGCTCCCGCCGACGACCTGGCCGACGGTCTTCACCGTCGTCCCGTTCGCCGATCGGGGCGCGAGCCAGTCCAGGAACGACGACAGCGTGGCCGGGCTGACGGCGTAGGTGTCGTCGCAGCCGTTGCACACGTGGTGGATGACGAGCTGCACCCAGCCGCCGCCGTGCGTCTCGGCCTGCGTGACGTAGCCCTGGAGCTGCGCGAGCGTCGTGCCCGTCTTGACGGAGTCGGGGGTCTGGGTGAAGTAGGCGTCCGCCGGGGGGATCGTCTCGGCGTAGCCGCAGCCGCTGCAGTCGCCGGGCGAGACGACGCCGCCGACGGTCCGGGCGCTGTTGTAGCCGCAGTCGTGCACGACCTGCTCGGACGTGCTGCTCGCGTTCCCGTACGGGTAGGCGAAGTTCTTGACGGTGAAGCCCATGTTCAGCAGCGCCACGCGGTCGTCGCAGACCTGCCGCTGCTGCTCGGCGGTGGAGAGGGTGGGCAGGTCGGCGTGCGTGATGGTGTGGCCGCCGATCTCGTTGCCGGCGGACTCCAACGACGCGATCTCCGCCTGCGTCATGTACCCGGACGTGCCGACCCGGGCGCTGTTGATGTAGTACGTCCCCTTCATGCCGTGGCTCGCGAGCGCCGGGCGGGCGTTGTCGTACTGGTCCTGCGACCCGTCGTCGAACGTCAGCGACACGACCGTGCCGGTGTCGGCGCTCGCCGGCACGGCGGCGAGGACGGCCGCCGCGCCGATCAGCGCGGCGGTGAGGAGGCTGAGAAGTCTTCGTGGAGACATGGGGGTACTCCGTGGGGGAGTCGTGGGGGTGGATTCAGCGCCCGAGCGGGACGAGCGCCGGATCGCGGAAGACCAGCGTGCGCCGGTCGCGCGCCGCGATCTCGAACGTGAGGCCTCCTTCGTTGAGCCGCGGGTCGATGGCGGCGCGCAGCGGCGCGCCGCCCGCCACGGTGACGGTGAGCCGGTGGCCGCGCGCCTCGATCCGGACGGACCGGGCCCCCGCGCGCGCCGCGATCCGGGTCCGGCCGAGCACGACCGGGCCCGCGTCCCCGATCTGCTGCCGGACCAGGACGGACGCGGCGCCGACGACGACCTCGACGCGGCCGCGGTGGCCCGCGCCCGCGCCGTCGCGGACCGCGATGACCGCGCTGGTGCGCGGGTCGATCCCGGTGACGGACGTGCTGACCCGGTAGTCCGTCCACTGGCTCGTGTTGACGCCGGTGAGCAGGCAGCTCCCGTAGACGTCGCTGGTGACGCGCAGGTCGGACGCGCGGCGCCGGCATTGGGCGAGGTCGCCCGTCCAGGGCAGCGCCGCCAGGTCGCGCGGCGGCGCGGTGGGGACGGCGGCGCGGATCATCTCCAGCAGGTCCGCCACCGACGTGGTGGACCGGACGCCGATCCGGCCGAGCGTCCAGCGCGGCGACCCGGCGGTGAGCGCGTCGACGTGGTCGGTCGGGACGTTCTCGCCGGTGAACGCCTCGCTGAACCCGGCGTGCCGGATCAGCACGGGCAGCTCCGCCGCGATCCGCGGGTCGTTGCCGGTCCCGCCGGACGCGCCGAACGGGTAGGAGAACGCGGTGGCCCGGCGCCCGAGCGTCCGCTCGAAGAACCGCTGGCTGCGGTCCAGGTCGCGGCGGACGCGGGCGCGCCAGTGCCCGATCGTCTCCGTCCGGCCGCGCACCTGGACCAGGTTCGGCATCGGCGCGGCGACGTCCCCCGGCACCCGGGTGAGGTCGTGCAGGTCGTCGCCGTGCGAGCCGAACTCCCACCGCCCGGTCGCGGCCAGGCCGCGGACCTGCCGGGTGGACAGGTAGTACGACGGCGTCCCCGGCTGGACGATCCTCCCGGTGGTGAGGAACCCGGCCGCGGTGAAGCCGTGCGCCTTCAGCACCGGGTCGGCGGTCGTCCAGTCGGTGAGCTGCCCGTCGTCGAAGGTGAGCAGCAGGGCGCGCGGCGGCAGCCGGACCGGCCGGTGCGCGAGCAGGTCCTCCACGTCCCGCAGCCGGACGGTCCGGTACCCGGCCGCCGCGAGCGCCGCCATGTGCTCGCCGAACAGCCGGCGCGACAGCGTGCCGCCGGAGTGATCGGTGTCGGACACCCCGTGGTAGGTCAGGACGAGCACCGACCCCGGGTAGCGGGGGAGCGCCGCCGCCGTCCGCGCCGACGCCGTGTCCAGCCGGACGGCGGGCGCCGCCTTCTGGCCCGGATCGAACGGCCGGCTCAGCGTCACCCACGTCGTCAGCGCGAGGGCGAGCGCGCACAGGAACACCAGGCCGGTGACCGCCCGGACGGCCCTGGTGGACCGGCCGGGCGGCGGCCTTTCCCAGGGCGCGGGCTCCTCCCGGTCAGCCATCGCTCGCCGCCGCGCTGTAGAGCCGGACCGGGCGCGGCGGCGACGGGGGCGGCGACGGGGGCGGCGACGCGTCCCGGGTGCCCCACTTCCCGTCCCGGATCCGCGCGACCGCCCACAGCAGCTGCGGGGAGAACGCGACGTAGAAGAACGTCCCGACGAACGCATAGATCCACATGCCGTCGTCGCGCAGCATCCGGTACGTCAGCGCGTACCCCATCGACACCAGGTAGAGGCCGAGGAAGTAGATCATCGGGAAGCGGCCGCCCGCGAGCGGGACCGCGAGGCTGTACAGCACCACGACCGGGCTGAGCAGGCCCGCGATGGTCTGGACGGCGATGGACGGCAGCGCCCGCGTCCGGCTCCGCCACACGTGCGCGAGCAGCAGCGGCCCCTCCCGGCTCCACGACTTCTTCCACCGCAGCTGCTGCCGGAAGAACTTGCGGTACCGGTCGGGCGCGTCCGTCCACGCCTCCGCGCGGGAGTCGTAGCGGGTCGTCCAGCCCGACTTGATGACCCGGTTGGTGAGCGCGCGGTCGTCGCCGTAGGTGCATTCGACGCCGAGGAACCGCTGGTGTTCCCAGGCGTCCAGCAGCGGGGCGATCGCCGCCCGCCGGTACGCGGCGAAGCAGCCCGAGCAGCACGTGACCGCGCCCAGCACCGACTCGGCGCTCTTGAGCAGCTGGAACGACACGTAGTACCGGGCCGCCTGCATCCGCGTCAGCACGTTGCTCTCGGCGTTGCGGACGTAGGTGAGGCCGGAGATCGCGCCGACCCTCCCGTCCGCGAACCCCTGCACGAGCAGCCGGACGGAGCCGGGCGCGGGCATCGAGTCGGAGTCGACGAACACCAGGATCTCCGCCGACGTCGCCCGGATCCCGGCCGCCATCGCCGCGCGCTTGCCCTTGTTGGCGCCGAGGTCGACGCAGCGCACCCGGCCCTTCGGGTAGCGCGCGGCGGCCTCGCGCATGTGGTCCCAGGTGTCGTCGGTGGAGCCGTCGTTGACCACGACGATCTCCAGCTTGCCGGCGGGGTAGTCCAGTCCCAGGCAGGAGTGGATCGTCCGGGCGACGGCCTCGCCCTCGTTGTAGGCGGGCACCACGATCGCGACGGACGGGGCGATGCCGGCGTCGCGCGGCGGGCGGTAGAACGCCGCGAGCACGAACCGGCTGATCACGTAGCTGCTGACGAGCACCGTGTACGTGGGGAGCAGCAGGTCGCCGCGCATGTACGCGACCTTCACCCCGACGTGCCAGACGATGACGCCGCAGATGACGGCGACGCCCGCCAGCGCCCCCAGCGAGACCAGGCGGGCCCGCCAGGGCAGGCCGCCGAAGGGGACCGGCGACCTGCGGTCACGGCTCACAGCGCCACGCGCCGGGCCGGCCCGGAGAAGCGGTACGTCGCGTCCAGCAGCAGCTGGTCCTCCCGCAGCCAGTCCAGGTCCAGGCCCTGGTGCGGGGTGTGCGCGATCACCAGGTCGGCGGGGCCGGGCTCGGCGCTCGCCAGCTTCGTCCCGCCCTCGGTGACCAGCTCGGGGACGCGCGGGTCGTGGTAGCGGACGGCGGCGCCCGCCGCCAGCAGCCCGTCGATGATCTCCAGTGCGGGCGACTCGCGCAGGTCCTCGACGTCCGGCTTGTAGGCGACGCCGAGCACCAGCACGTCCGCGCCGGCCAGGCCGCGCCCGTGGTCCGACAGCACCTGCCGGGCGCGCTCCACCACCTGCCCCGGCCGCATCGCGATCGCGTTCATCGCCGCGGAGACCAGCGGCGTGTGCAGCCGGTCCCGCTTCAGCTGCCACAGCAGGTAGTGCGGATCGCAGGGGATGCAGTGGCCGCCCGCGCCGGGGCCGGGGAAGAAGGGCATGAAGCCGTACGGCTTGGTCGCGGCCGCCTCGATGACCTCCATCACGTCCAGCTCCAGCAGCCGGCTCGCGTCCGCGAACTCGTTGACCAGCGCGATGTTGACCGCCCGGAACGTGTTCTCCAGCAGCTTGGTCATCTCGGCCGCCTCCGCCGAGGAGACCCGGTGCAGGTCGCCCGCGTACCGGCCGAGCAGCGCCATGGCCCGCGCCGCGCAGCGCGGCGTCACGCCGCCGACCACCCGCGGGACCTCCTCGTGCGGGTGCCGGTCGTTGCCCGGGTCGATCCGCTCCGGGCTGAACGCGACGAAGACGTCCGTGCCGACCCGCAGGCCGCGCGCGGCCAGCGGCCGTACGAGCAGCTCCCGCGTCGAGCCGACGTAGCTGGTGGAGGTCAGCACGATGGTCTGCCCTGCCCGTGCGTGCGCGGCGGCCGTGGCGCACGCCTCCGTCAAAGCGCCGAGGTCGGGGACGAGGTGCCGGTTGACGGGCGTCGGCACGCAGATGATCAGGGCGTTGGCCCGGGCCGCGTCGGCCGGGTCGGCGGTCACGGCGAGGCCGTCCCGCGCCGCGCGCAGCCGGCGGTGGTCGCTGTCCAGCAGGTCCACGCGGCCGGCCCGGATCGCCTCCAGCCGGCCGGGGTCCCGGTCGACGCCGAGCACCCGCTGCCCGGCGGCGTGGAAGGCGAGCGCGGTCGGCAGCCCGACGTAGCCCAGCCCGATGACGGCGACGTCGTATGTGGATGAATCCGTGCGCCGGGCCCCGAGGGGCGAAGCAGCGGAGGACATGGCTCAGTGATCTCCCCGTGTGAGCTCCGGTCCGATGGCCGGAGTCCATCAGCCAATGGCAAAGACGGGGTAAAGCGTCTTTGGCAGCTGATTGACGGGGGACCGCACTTCAGCGGAGGTCATCTACGCCCGATGGCGGACGACATCTGTCCACCGGTTGGCGATCATGCCGGTGATCTGGTGAAAAGAGCAGGACCCGCCCGGTATGCGAGCGGGTCCTGAGCGCGGCCGAATCCGGCCGGTCAACGTGCGGCGAGGTCGTCCTCCGAGGAGGCCGCCTCCGCGTCCAGCGGACGCTCGGAGTCGCCGTCCGCGGGGCGGCGCTCCGGCCACGAGTTGATCCGGGTGCGACGAGGGTTCGCCAGAGCGTTGTCCATTTCTACTGCTGTCCTCCCGTTGACGACGGCCCGTGATTCTCGGCATCCGGGCCGACCGAAATAAGAAGATCTTCCCCGATGACCCACCCGGTTTAGCAAAATGGTCTAGACCGCGCGGCCCACCGGGTGACAACGCCCCGGCCGGGCGCCGCATTCCGCCCGCCCGAAACGGGCTCGCGCCGCGGGCCCGGCCCTGCCACCATCGTCGGCATGGACGTCCAGCAGCTCATCCGCCTCCACGAGGAGGGCACGCCCCCGAAGTACCTGTTCTTCTGGGGCCACCGGACGCCGGGCCCCGGCTATCTCAGCCAATGGTGGCCGTCGCCTTTCACCGTGGACGGAGTGACCTATGCCACGGCGGAGCATTACATGATGGCGGAGAAGGCCCGGCTGTTCTCCGACGAGGAAACGGCCGCCGCCGTCGTCGCCGCGCCCCACCCGGGCGCCGCCAAGGACCTCGGCCGCCGCGTCCGCGGCTTCGACGAGGACGTCTGGACCGCCCATCGCACGTCCATCGTCGTCGCCGGGAACCGGGCGAAGTTCACCCAGAACGCGGAGCTGCGCGACTACCTCGCCGCCACCCGTTCCCGCGTCCTCGTGGAGGCCAGCCCCCTCGACCGCGTCTGGGGAATCGGCCTGGCCGCCGACGACCCGCGGGCCGCGAACCCCGCCGAATGGCAGGGCGGCAACCTCCTGGGGTTCGCGCTGATGACCGTCCGCGACTCCCTCGGCGACTGACCCGCGTCCCCGACGTCAGCCGCCCGAGGCCCGCGCGGTGCGGCGCGCGGCGAGGGCGGCTTCGGTGAGGTCGGCCATGCGGCGGCACGCCCGCCGCTGGTACTCGAGCTGCGTCGGACGTCCGAACAGGGCGAACCCGAGCCGGACGACCGGGTCGCGGATGTCGGCGGCGCACGAGAAGGCGCGCAGGCGGAACTCCACCTCCCCGGTGTCGAGCCACTTGCGGACCTCCTGGTCCATCTGGCCGCGCTCCAGGTGCCCGTCCAGCGTCCGGTAGTTCCAGCCCCATACGCGCACCTGCCGGCCGTCCTGCTCGACGACCGTGTCGACGACGTCGCCGACCCGGACGCCGAGGTGGAAGCGGAGCCCGAAGAACCGCGCCTCGAGCAGCATGTCGGCGCCGGGCTCGGGCGCGCCCGTCCGGTACGCGCGCCGGATGATCCGCGGGTCGGCGAACTCGTAGTCCCTGACGAGGCGGCGCGCGATCTCCCAGCTGCCCTCCGGCTCCGGCGGGCCGGGGCGCTCCAGCGGGAGCGGCTGGCGGCGGTCGTCGATGCGCCAGCCGGACGGCCCGGCGCTCTCCGGCCGGTCCCGGACCTCGAAGTTCACGGGCCGGTCCCGCAGCCCCTCGAAGAGCCGCTGGAGCCGGCGGTGCTTCCGCGGACCGCTGGGCCGCGCGGTGCCCTTCCGGCGGCCGGTCGGGCTCGTGCCCCTGCCGGCCTCCTGGACGGCGTCGTAGGAGCGGCGCCGCACCTGCTGGAGCGGACCGCCCGGCCGCAGCCCCGGGATCGGGTGCCGCGCCGGGTTGAAACGCACCGGCACGGGGTCGTCGGTGCGCGCGGGCCGCGTGAGGACCAGTTCCCCGAACCGCTCCCACGGGCCGAGTTCGGTGGCCACGACCAGGTCCATCAGGATCGGGCCCTCGCCGGCGACACGGGCCAGCGCGGCGGGGTCGCCCGGGAGGGCGCGCCGCGCGACCGCGCCCAGCAGGACGTGGCGGTCGCCCGCCGTGTACGGCAGCAGGCAGCCGTAGAAGCCCGGCCCCCAGCGCGCCGCCGGGCGGAGCAGGTGGCGGCCGAGCCGTCCGTGGCCCGTCGTGGCCAGCAGCAGCTCGGCGGTCGCCGGTTCGCCGCCGTCCGCGCCCGCGGGCTGCCGCCAACGCAGCGCCAGCCCGAGGATGTCGGGGAACGGGGACGGCAGGCCGATCGCCCGGGACAGGCGCGCCACGCCCCGCAGCTCCGCCGTGTCGTCCAGCAGCGGGACGCCCCAGAAGCGGGAGGTGCCCGACAGCCGCAGCGTGGCGTCGAGGACGAGCCCGCGGGGATGCAGCGGCCGGCCGCCGCGCGCCTTCGCCAGCGCGGTGAACGCGCGGGCGAGCGCGCCGGCCACCGGTTCGGCGAGATGGCGCCCGTCGATCCGCGAGGAGTCACCGGCGAGCTCGGTCCGCTCGGTGAGGACCTCGACGTCCCCCGCCGGCCGGCCCCCGGCCAGCTCGGCCACCCGGCAGCAGAAGTGCGTCCACATGTGGAGCTGCATCTCCTTGGCCATGCGCACCCGGTCGTAGAGCACGTCCGCCAGCCGGTCGCCGCTCCGCGTCCACGACTCGATGGTGAACCGCAGCCCGCCGTCCTCGGTGTCCTTCGCGCGGAACTCGATCTCGCCGGCCTCGATGTGCCCCTGGAGGGTCGCGAGCCGGAAGGACCGCGGCGTCCGCTCCACCACGCGCACCGGGAGGTTCCACGGGCCTGGCATGTGGACGTCGTACTCGTCCCCGAGCTCCAGCCGGGGCGAGGACCCGGAGGTCTTGTCGAAGACCGCGAACTCGACCGGCGACGCGGTGTTGACGTCGGCGCGCAGCCGGTCCATCAGCGCGGGCGCGTCCAGGTCGCTGCCGACGATCCGGACCGTGTAGCGCCGCTGGTAGACGGGGCCGACCCCTTGGCGCAGGCCCTGGACCCGGTCGCCGCCGTGCTGCGGGAGCCGCGCCGGGTCGAAGCCCGGTCCCGTCCGGAGCCGCTCCCGCCGCGCCGTGCGGGCCGTCCGGAGCCATCGCCAGAGCGCGATGCCCGCCCCCGCCGGCCAGCGCGCGGTACGCGCACGCTGCCGCCACCGTCTCCGCACGGCGCCCCCCGATGACTCGCGCCTCCGTCGCCACGCCCTCACCGCGCGTGCCTACGTGCTGGTCAGGCCCTACCCGCGCCGCCGGTGCCCAACCAGCGCCCGCCGCCGGGACGCGCGTCCACGGCCTCAGAGGGCGAGCATCTCGGCGAGGGTGCCGCCGAGGACCCGGTCGCGGACCTCGCCGGGGGACGTGACCCGCTCGACGGTCATGCGCGCGAGCACGGGATCGCCGTAGGGCGCGTCGGAGCCGAACAGGGTGCGGTCGGGGATCTCCGCGATCGCCACCCGGACCGCGAAGACGATGGACGCCGTGGACAGCTCCAGGTACATGTTCGGCGTGTCGCGGACGAGGTCGATCGCGCGCATCCAGTGGGCCCCGCCGAGCTGGCTCACCACCAGCGGGACGCGCGGGTACCGGCGGGCGAGCCCCGCGAGCGTCTCCAGGTCGTCCCCGGTCGCGGGCGCCGACCCGTGCACCACGACGGGCAGGCCGCCGTGGTCGCGGGCGGCCCGCAGCACCGGTTCCACGAGGTCGGCGCGGCCCGGCGGCGGCGTCAGCTCGCCGATGCCGTGCAGGCCGGCCGCCACCACGTCGCGTTCCACGATCGCGGCGATCTCCTCGCCGCCCATGCCGAGCGGCACGGACAGGAACCCGATGAAGCGGTCCGGGCGCGCCGCGAGGGCGGCCGCGTGCTCCGCCCAGGCGGCCCGGTAGGAGTCGAGCGTGTTCGCCTGTCCGCCGAGGCTCCTGCCGAGGACGTCCATCTCCCGGCGCAGCGACGCCAGGTCGGCGGCCCGCTCGGGATGCGGGCGGGTCGCGAACAGCACGGCCCGGTCGGCCCCGGCGTCGTCCAGCAGGGCGATGTGGTCCTCGACGGGATCGTGGACGTGCCCGTGCGCATCGATGATCATCTTTTCCTCCGGTGCGGAATAGGGCCTCACTGTCGCTCCTTGACACGGTTGGAAGGTCAAGCCGAGGAGGACGCCCGTGCTGATCGGAGAGCCGTGCTGATCGGGGAGCTGTCGCGGCGCACCGGGGTGAGCGAGCGGCTGATCCGCTACTACGAGGACCAGGGCCTGCTGGAGTCGAGCCGCCGCGCCAACGGCTACCGCGAGTACGGCGACGACGCCGAGCTGACGGTGGCCCGGATCCGGGCGCTGCTCGCCGCCGGCCTGCCGACGCGGTCGATCGCGCGCCTGCTGCCCTGCGCCGCCGGCGTCGACGCCCTGCGCCCGTGCCCCGGCACGCTGGAGGTGCTGCACGAGCGGCTCGCGGAGCTCGACCGCCGCGCCGCCGAGATCGCCGAGGCCCGCTCCCTGCTCACCCGCACCATCACCCGCACCGAGGCCGTCGCAGCGCCGGACGGAGACACCGCGGGCTGACGGGTTCGCGCCGGTCGTAGCGGGCGGTCTCGCGGTGCCACTTGAGGATGCCGGCCATCCAGTCGCGGAGTTCGGCCACGTAGGCGTCGAGTGCGGCGCGGGTGCCGGCGTCCAGGCCCATGTCGTCGGCCAGGGCCGGGAGTTCCTCGGTGGCGAGCCGCTCGAACTGGCGGCGGCGGGACGCCATGAGGTCGTTGACGATCGGCAGGGCCTCGTCGCGTCCGCAGTCGAGGAAGTGCTGCACGGCGAGGACGCCGTTGTTCAGCTCGCCTTCGTACTCGATCTCCTTCTGGTAGGAGAAGACGTCGTTGAGGAGGCAGGCGTAGTCCATCGCGGACGCGTCGATCTCCTGGAGGGTGCGGGTGGCGAAGACCTCGGCGGGGATCTCGCGGAGGAGGCCGATGCGGGTCAGGGCCATCGTGAGCTCGGACCCGAAGGTGCGGCGGCGCATCTCGATGTAGTCGACGGGGTCGGGGACGCGGGACTGGAGGTGGTTGTGCAGCTCCCACAGCCAGCTGCCGACCATGTGCTCGACGGCGGCGCGGAACTCCCGGCGGCCCCGGCCGTTCATGGGGGACGCGGTGCGGTGCCAGAGGTCGATGAGGCCGGTCTCGAAGGGGTTCTCGGGGACGGGCGCGGGGCCGCAGTCCAGCGGCATGAACCCGGGGACGCGCGAGCAGAACCGCTTCGCGCCGGCGAAGTCGCGGTCGCGATTGAAGACGGCGGGGAAGTAGTCGTCGCCGAAGGTGCCCCAGGCCAGCCACTGGGTGGCGAGGTCGAGGGCCTCGGGCGCGGAGTCGGGGTCGATGGACGCCGCGCAGACCGCGAAGTCGAACCCGGCGAGCTTCTCGGCCGTCCAGAGCGGGACGGGATGCCGGGGGAGCGGCGCGAGCATGCCCATGGCGGCGCACCAGGCGATGACGCTCTTCCGCGCCCTTTCCCGATGCGGGTTCACGCGGGCCTGGTACGGCATGTCGAATTCCGGGAGGGGCGTCGGCCCCACCTTCTGGTACGGGACGTGGGGACGGCTGAGGCGGGCCGCTCGGACCAGGGCGGGGACGCGCGTCGCCGACATGCCGATGGACTTCTCGTTCATGTAGCGGCTGGAGCACAGGTGCCATTCGTGGCCGCCGGACTGCCAATCCTGCAGGCCCTTGGCGTAGGCGGTGACGGCGGCCCTCTCCGCGGGGGTGAGCGCGTGCTCCTCGTAGAGCGGGGGGAGTTCGGTGAGGGCGGTGTTCTCGAACTGGCGCAGCCGCGAGGTGAGCAGGTCGTTGACGGTGTCGGCGGCCTGCTGGGGCGCGACGCCGAGGAAGTGCTCGACGACCAGGACGCAGTTGTTGACCTCGCCTTCGGTCTCCGTCTCGCGCTGGTAGGAGAAGATGTCGTTGCGCAGGTGGACGCCGTCGGCGAAGGCGTCCTTCAGCACGCGCAGCGGGCGGGTGCCGACGACGCGGGCGGGGACCTCCGCCCCGGCGGCGTGCTCGACGAGGTCCGCCGACCAGGGGGCGCCGCCGACCTTGCGGCGCATCTGGACGTACTCGACGGGGTTGGGGACGCGTCCGGTGCTGATGTTGGACAGCTCCCACAGCGACTCGCGCAGCAGCGCGCCGGTGCTCTCGGCGAAGCGGCGGCGCCAGGCGGGCGAGCGGGCGGGGACGGTGCGGGCCCACAGGTCGGCGAGGCCGCGCTCGACGGCGTTCTGCGGCTCGGGCGGGTCGACCGGGTCGAGCGACATGAACGCGGGGAGCCGGTCGAGGTAGGCGCGGGCGCCCGCCTGGTCCCGCGGCCGCTTGAACACCTCGAGGAAGTGGTCGTCGAAGTAGAAGACCCAGACGTACCAGTCGGTGACGAGGTCGAGTTCGGGGCCGTCGCAGTCGGGGTGGGTGTAGGCGCACAGCAGTGCGTAGTCCATCGCGTCGAGCGCGGCCTCGTCCCAGATCTCGGGGGTGCCGGGGTCGCGGGCGTCGTCGAGCATGCCCATCGCGCGGGCCCAGGCGGTGCTGTGGGCGCGCGCCCGCTCCAGGTGCGGGTTCAGCCGGGCCGGATGAGGGACGTAGAAGTCGGGCAGCTCGAACGGTTGCATCGACCGGACACGCCTTCCTGCTCGGGGACGCTCCGCAACCTACAGCACCCGCAAAGTCGCGCACAGTGACATCTTTCTCTCCTGAATCCTTCGCAATGCAACGGGTAAGCCGAGGTCATGGCGAAGTCGCGAGCCGCGGCGAAGATCAAGGACGATCCGGTGGAGGAGAACCTGGCACTCGTCCGGCAGGTCATCGATGCCGCGCAGGAGGAAATGGTCACGAAGGCGCGCAAGCGGGTGCCCGCGCTGCGGTTCGGCGCGCTGGCGGGGGCGCTCGGGGTCATGGCGACCGCGGCGTCCTACCGGATGAACGTGCAGCTGCTGGAGCGCAAGCTGCCGCCGGAGCTGGCGTCGTTCGTCGCGGCGCTGGCGTACGGGGGCGGTGCGGGCGCGGCCGCGATGGCGGCGTCCCGCAAGTGGAAGGGGCTGCCCGCGCCGCTGCCGACGGAGACGGCCCGGCAGGTCGCGGAGATCATCACCGACTCCGGGTGAGCCGCCGCGCGCACCCCTGCCGACGGTGCCCGGCCGGCGGCGTCCGCGATTGACAGCCCGCCATGATCGTCAGCAGACTCGGCGGAGTGCGCATCGGCGAGCTGACGGACGTCCGGGCCGTGCGGCCGGAGGCGGTCGCCGAGGCGGTGGCCCGCCGGGTCCGGCCCGCGTCCCTCCCGGACCGGCCGATGATCATCGCGGCGGACCATCCCGCGCGGGGCGCGCTGGCGGCGGGCGGCGATCCGGTCGCCATGGCCGACCGCGGCGACCTGCTCGAACGGCTCTGCACGGCGCTGGAGCGGCCCGGCGTGGACGGCGTGCTCGGCACACCCGACGTCATCGAGGACCTCGCGCTGCTGGGCGTGCTCGACGGCAGGCTCGCGATCGGCTCGATGAACCGGGGCGGGCTCGCGGGGACGGCGTTCGAGATCGACGACCGGTTCACCGCCTACGACGCGGACGCGATCGCGGCGTCCCGGCTCGACGGCGGCAAGATGCTGCTGCGCATCGACGACGCCGACCCGGCGACGGCCCGGACGCTGGAGGCGTGCGGGCGCGCCGTCACGGGCCTGGCGGGGCACCGGCTGATGGCGATCGTCGAGCCGTTCGTCGCGCACCGCGTCGAGGGGCGCCTCCGCAACCTGCTGACGCCGGAGGCGATGATCCGCGCGGTGTCGGTCGCGTCCGGGCTCGGCGCCACGTCGGCGTACACGTGGCTGAAGGTGCCGGTCGTGCCGGGGATGGAGCGGGTCGCGGCGGCGACGACGCTGCCGCTGCTGCTGCTCGGCGGCGACATCGGCGACGATCCGGGCCCCGTGCTGGACGGGTGGCGCCGCGCCCTGCGGCTGCCCGGTGTGAAGGGCCTGGTCGCCGGGCGCTCCCTGCTCTACCCGCCGGACGGCGACGTCCGCGCGGCCGTGGACGCCGCCGTCGAGCTCCTCTGACCCCGCCGCGGCCCGGCGCGGCGGTGGAGGTCACGAGTCGCTGAACTTCACGTTGCGGCCGGTCACGTGGAGCCCGACGCCGGCGCCCGAGACGGTGACGCTCTGGAACGTCAGCCCCATCGGCAGGCCGCTCACCGGGACGGTGAAGTCGAGGTCGTTGCCGATGTCGGAGCGCGAGAACCCCTCGATCGACTGGGTCCGCACCACGATGCTGTTGCCCTGCTTGGTGACGGTCGCGGTGGCGGTGGCCTCCGTGATGCCGAGGTCCATCTTCGCCTTGACCAGGTTGTTCCCGGCGGCCGTCAGCACCAGGTCGGGGTTGTCGCTGGCGCTCGCCAGGTCCTTGAAGCTGACGAACGCGGTGCCGTCCACGCTGCCGAGCGTGCCGCTGCTGAAACCGGAATCGACCCGGACGTCCCGAGCGCGCACTTTGAGGTTCGTGATGCGCAAGGGGCCCTCGGTGATTCTGCTCGCCTCGAGCCGCACATCGCCGAAGTGGCGGGACACGACCTGGGTGAGGAAGGGGAATCCCTTGATCGTCACTTTCGGCGTCGCCGGGAATCCCTCCTTTTTGATCTGCACGGCCATCTCGTGCTGCGCGAAGACCACGCCGCCGCGGTCGGCCGCCACGAGGAGCAGCGCGAGCAGCACGACGGCGCAGATCAGGACGGTCAGCCACCGAGGCCGCCCGCGCCGCGGAAGGCGTTCGACACGGGTGACGGCAGCCGCGCCCGGCGGATTCGCCATGGCGTTCACTCAATTCCGTCGCCCGGACCATGTCAATGGGACCGGTGTCCCGTGAATGCCGGGCCCGAAAAACGGGCCGCGACATTTCCGGGGCGAGGACTTACACTCCCCGCATGACGGCCGGACCTTCCGCCGAATCGCTCGCCGCGCCCGTTCTCGTCGTCCGCACGCGGGACCGGGTGCACCGGCTGCGTCCCGGGGGCTCCTACCGCATCGGCCGCGACCCCGCGTCCGACATCGCGCTGTCGGACCCGCGCGTCTCGTGGTGGCACGCCGTGCTGCGGACGGGCCCCGACGGCTGGCTCATCGAGGACGTCGGCAGCAGCAACGGCACGTTCTGCCAGGGCGGACGCATCGAGCGGATGGAGATCGGCGGGCACCGCACGTTCCTGCTCGGGCACTCCACCGAGGGCGAGAGCCTGGCCTGCTTCCCGGAGAGCCCGCCGCCGAGCCGCCGCCAGGTGTACCCGCCGGCCGCCGGGCACGGGGCGCCGCCCGTCCAGTCGCCGGCCCCGCCCGGCCGCCCGGCCGGGAACCCGCGCCCGCCGTCGGGCACGGCGCCGCCCGTCCCGCAGCGGCCCCCGCTGCCCCGCACGGTGCCGCCGCCGCGGCCGGAACCGGCCGCGGCGTTCCGGCCGAGCGTCGACCGGAACCCGAGCCAGATCATCCGGGTCGCGCCGAAGACGCTGCGGATCGGCCGCGCCGCCGACAACGACATCGTCGTGCCGGACCTCGTGGTGTCGCGGCACCACGCGGAGCTGCGCAGCCTCGGCCCCGGACGGCACCGGATCGTCGACCTCGGCAGCCACAACGGCACCTACGTCAACGGCAACCGGGTCGAGTCGGCGGAGTTCACCGAGAACGACCTGCTCGGCATCGGGCACGCGACGTTCCAGCTGGTCGGCGAGGAGCTGCGGGAGTACGTCGACACCGGCGACGTGTCGCTGTCGGTGGAGGACCTCATCGTCCGGACGCCCGAGGGCAAGGTGATCCTGGACGGGGTCGGCTTCCCGATCCCCGAGCGGTCGCTGGTCGGGGTGATCGGGCCGTCCGGCGCGGGCAAGTCGACGCTGCTCGGCGCGGTCACGGGGACCCGGCCCGCGACGGAGGGCACGGTCCGCTACGACGGCCGCGACCTGTACTCCGACTACGACGAGCTGCGGCACCGCATCGGGCTCGTCCCGCAGGAGGACATCCTGCACACCCAGCTCGACACGCGGAAGGCGCTGCTGTTCGCCGCGGAGCTGCGGTTCCCCGGCGACACCCGCAAGCAGGAGCGCGAGCAGCGGGTGGACGAGGTGCTGGGCGAGCTGGGCCTGACCGCGCACGCCTCGACCCGCATCGACCGGCTCTCGGGCGGGCAGCGCAAGCGGGTCAGCGTCGCGCTGGAGCTGCTGACCAAGCCGTCGCTGCTGTTCCTGGACGAGCCGACGTCCGGCCTCGACCCGGGCCTGGACAAGACGGTCATGGAGATGCTGGCGGAGCTGGCGCACGACGGCCGGACGGTCATCGTCGTCACGCACAGCGTCGCGAACCTGGACGCCTGCGACCGGCTGCTCGTGCTCGTCCCGGGCGGGCGCCTCGCCTACTACGGGCCGCCCGCGGAGGGGCTGGAGCACTTCGGGAAGAAGTCGTGGGCGGAGGTGTTCCAGGCGTTCGACCGGGAGCCGGACCGGGACTGGGCCACCGAGTTCCGCGGTTCGCCGCGCCATGCCCGGTACGTGCAGAGCGGCCGGCAGGGCGGCGCCGTGCAGGCCGACACCGCGGTGCCCGCGCCGCCGCCCCGGCAGCAGTCCCGGTTCGCGCAGCTCAGCACGTTGTGCCGGCGCTACCTCGCGGTGATCGCGTCCGACCGCAGCTACCTGGTGCTGCTCGGGGTGATGCCGCTGATCCTCGGCGGGCTGAGCGCCGCGATCCCGGCGCCGAAGGGGCTGACGGGGCCCTCGCCGAACGCCGACGCCGCGTCCAAGCTGATGGTGCTGGCGTTCGCGGCGTGCTTCGCCGGCACCGGCAACGCCGTCCGCGAGCTGGTCAAGGAGCGGACGATCTACAGCCGGGAGCGCGCGGCGGGCCTGTCGGCGGGCGTGTACCTGATGTCGAAGCTGCTGGTCCTCGGGGTGATCACGGCGCTGCAGGCGGTGGTGCTGGCGCTGATCGGGACGATCGGGGTGAAGCTGCCGTCCTCCGGGACGTTCACGGCGGTGCTGCCGGAGCTGATGCTGGCGATGGCGCTGCTCGGCGTGGTGTCGATGACGCTGGGGCTGCTGGTGTCGGCGTCGGTGAACAGCTCGGAGAAGACGCTGCCGCTGCTGATCGTGCTGTCGATGGGGCAGCTCGTGCTGTCCGGCGGGCTGGTGCGGCTCGCGGGCAAGCCGGGCCTGGAGCAGCTGGCGTGGCTGTCGCCGTCCCGCTGGGGGTTCGGCGCGGCCGCCGCGACTATCGACCTCGACTCGATCATGCCGCACGCGGGCGGCGCCGACCCGGCGTGGAAGCACGCGGTGAGCGCCTGGGGGATGGACCTCGGCGTCGCGGCGGGCCTCGGCGTCCTGTTCTCCCTGCTGGCCTGGTACCGGCTGTACCGGCTGCGTCCCCGGCGCCGCCGCTGATCACGTGACGGCCGCCACGGGTTGGGCCTGGTGGGGCCGGGCATGCGGGCGGTATGAGCGTGAGGGGGATCGATCATGTCGGGGTGACCGTCCCGGACCTGGAGGCGGCCACCGCGTTCTTCGGCGCCGTGCTGGGGGCGCGGCCGCTGTACGACACGCTGCGCCGGGAGGACGGGCCGGTCACCGGGCCGGAGACCGAGCGGCGCCTGGGCGTGCCCGCGGGCACCGAGGAGGTCGCGATGCGGATGCTGCGGCTGCCGAACGGCCCGGGCCTGGAGCTGTTCGAGTTCCGCGGCACCGAGCGCCGGCCGCCCGCGCTGCCGAGCGACTTCGGCTGGCAGCACGTCGGCTTCTACGTGGACGACCTGGACGGGGCGGCGCGGAGCGTGGCGGACGCGGGCGGGGTGCTGCTCGGCGAACCGCAGCGGCTGCCCGGCCCCGAGGCCGGCGACCGCAACCGGTACCAGTACGCGCGGACGCCGTGGGGCAGCACCTTCGAACTGCTCACCTACCCCGATCCGCAGCCGTACGAGAAGGACACCGCCGACCGCCGCTGGACCCCCTGACTGCCTGCGCCGATCCGGGGTAGGGCCCCGGGCATGGACAGCGAAGTCACTCCGGTACACGCCGAGATCGCGCTGGTCGTGAACGGGACCGAGCACCGGCTCCGCGTCGACACGCGCGCGTCGCTGCTGGACACCCTGCGCGAGGACCTCGGGCTGACCGGCTCGAAGAAGGGCTGCGACCACGGGCAGTGCGGGGCGTGCACCGTCCTGCTGGACGGCCGCCGGGCGAACGCGTGCCTGGCCCTCGCCGTCGCGCACGACGGCGCGGAGGTCGTCACCGTGGAGGGGCTCGCGCGGGACGGCCGGCTCAGCGCGCTCCAGGAGGCGTTCATCGAGCACGACGGGTTCCAGTGCGGCTACTGCACGCCGGGGCAGCTCTGCTCCGCGACGGCCGTCCTCGACGAGGCGGACAAGGGCTGGCCCAGCGCGGTGACCGAGGACCTCAGCGCCGACCCCGTCCTCGACGACGACGAGATACGCGAGCGCATGAGCGGCAACCTGTGCCGGTGCGGCGCGTACACGGGCATCGTCAAGGCGGTCCGGGAGGCGGCGCGCAAGACCGAGACGGAAGAGGCCAGGGCATGAGGCCCTTCGTGTACGAGCGCGCCGCGAGCGCCGACGACGCCCTGCAGATGCACAACGACGGGGCCTTCTACCTCGGCGGCGGCACCAACCTCGTCGACCTGATGAGGCTCGGCGTGGAGAACCCGGCGCGCCTGGTGGACGTGTCCCACCTGCCCTACGACGAGATCGAGCTGCGGCCCGACGGGAGCCTGCTCATCGGCGCCGCCGTCAGCAACAGCGCCCTCGCGGCGGACCGGACGGTGCGCGAGAGCCACCCCATGCTGGCGCAGGCCGTCCTGGCGGGGGCGTCCGGGCAGATCCGCAACCTCGCGACCGTCGGCGGCAACCTGCTGCAGCGCACGCGCTGCTCCTACTTCCAGGACACCGACAAGCCGTGCAACAAGCGCGACCCGGGCAGCGGCTGCCCGGCCCGGGAGGGCGAGCACCACAACCTCGCGATCCTCGGCCACTCCGAGGCGTGCGTCGCGACCCACCCGTCCGACATGGCGGTGGCGCTCGCCGCGCTCGACGCGACCGTCCACGTCCTCGGCCGCGACGGCGAGCGGACGATCCCGCTCCGGGAGCTGCACCGGCTGCCCGGCAACGAGCCGCAGCGCGACACGGTCCTGGAGAACGGCGACCTCATCACGGCCGTGGAGGTGCCGCCGCTGGACATCCCGTCCCGGTACCGCAAGGTCCGCGAGCGCGCGTCGTTCGCGTTCGCGCTGGTGTCGATCGCGGCCGCGCTCGACGTCGAGGGCGGCACGGTCCGCGACGTGCGGATCGCGCTGGGCGGCGTCGCGCACAAGCCGTGGCGGGCGCGCCGCGCCGAGGAGGCGCTGCGCGGCGCGCCGGCGGTCGGCGAGGAGTTCCAGCGCGCCGCCGAGGCGGAGCTCGACCGCGCCGAGCCGCTGCGCGACAACGCCTACAAGGTGCCGCTCGCGCGCAACCTGATCGTCCGGACGCTGACCGAGCTGGGGGAGCAGTCATGACCGACCGGCTGGAGAGCCGCGAGAAGGTCACCGGGGCGGCCCGCTACGCCTACGAGTACCCGCTGGAGAACCCGGCCTACGCCGCGGCCGTGCAGTCGACCATCGCCAAGGGCGAGATCACGGCGGTGGACGCGGACGCCGCGCTGCGCATCCCGGGCGTGCTGGCCGTCCTGTCCTGCGAGAACGCGCCGCACCTGCACGAGGTGCCGGACAAGGAGCTGGCGCTGTTCCAGTCCCGGACGGTCGCGTACCGGGGCCAGTTCGTCGCCGCCGTCATCGCCGAGACGCTCGACATCGCGCGGGAGGCGGCGCGGCACGTCCGCGTCGACTACGTGTCCGAGCCGTTCGAGGCGCGGCTCAGCGCCGACGACCCGCGCCTGTACAAGCCCGACAAGGTGAACCCGGTGTTCCCCGCCGACACCGAGCAGGGCGACCCGGAAGGGGCCTTCGACGGCTCGGCCGTGCGGGTGGACGCCACGTACACGACGCCGGCCGAGCACAACAACCCGATGGAGCCGCACACGACCGCGGCCGAGTGGCACCCCGACGGCACCCTCACGCTCTACGACTCCACCCAGGGCTCCTCGCCGGCGCAGCAGACGATCGCCCAGGTGTTCGGCCTCGACCCCACGCACGTGCGCGTCATCGCCCCGCACGTCGGCGGCGGGTTCGGCTCCAAGGGCTCGCCGCGCCCCAACTCGGTCCTCGCGGCGATGGCGGCGGGCGCGGTGGGCCGCCCGGTGAAGTTCGCGGTGCCGCGCCAGCAGATGTTCGCCACCACCGGCTACCGGACCCCCACGATCCAGCGGTTCCGGCTCGGCGCCGACGCCGACGGCACGCTGAACTCGATCATCCACGAGGTGTTCGAGCAGTCCTCCACCGTCACCGAGTTCGCCGAGCAGACCGCGACGCCGACCCGCGTCATGTACCGCGCGGCCGACCGCCGCACCTCGCACCGGCTGGCCCGCCTCGACGTCCCGACGCCGTCGTGGATGCGGGCGCCCGGCGAGACGCCCGGCATGTTCGCGCTGGAGTCGGCGATGGACGAGCTGGCGTGCGCCGCCGGGATCGACCCGGTCGAGCTGCGGGTCCGCAACGACACCGACCGGGAGCCGGAGAGCGGGCTCCCGTTCAGCTCCCGCAACCTCGTCCTGTGCCTGCGCGAGGGCGCCGACCGGTTCGGCTGGGAGCACCGCGACCCCGCGCCCGGCGCCCGGTGGGAAGGGCGCAAGCTCGTCGGGACGGGCGTCGCCGCGGCCACGTACCCCGCCTACATGCGGCCCAACAAGGCCACCGCGCGCGCCGACGCGGACGGCACGTTCACCGTCCGGATCGCCGCCGCCGACATCGGCACCGGCGCCCGCACCGCCCTCACCCTGATCGCCGCCGAGGCGCTCAAGGCCGACGCCGACCGGGTGACCGTCGAGATCGGCGACAGCGCGCTGCCGCAGGCGACCGTCGCGGGCGGCTCCGCCGGCACCGCGAGCTGGGGCACCGCCGTCGTCCGCGCGTGCGAGTCGCTGCGCGGCAAGATGAACGGCTCCGTCCCGCCCGGGGGGCTGGAGGCGTCCGCCGACACCACCGACGAGATCCAGGCGCGCGACGAGTACGCCCGGCACGCGTTCGGCGCGCAGTTCGCCGAGGTCGAGGTGGACGCCGACACCGGCGAGGTCCGGGTCCGGCGGATGCTCGGCGTGTTCGCCGCCGGGCGGATCATCAACCCGAAGACCGCGCGGTCGCAGTTCATCGGCGGCATGACGATGGGGATCGGCATGGCGCTGATGGAGGAGAGCGTCATGGACCCGCGGTACGGCGACTACGTCAACCGCGACCTCGCCCAGTACCACGTCCCTGCCTGCGCGGACGTCCGCGACATCGACGCGGCGTGGGTGGAGGAGTCCGACCCGCACCTGAACCCGATGGGGACCAAGGGGATCGGCGAGATCGGCATCGTGGGCGCCGCCGCGGCCGTCGCGAACGCCGTGCACCACGCGACCGGCGTCCGCGTCCGCGACCTGCCGATCACCCCGTCCCGGCTGCTCCCGCTGCTCTGAGCGGCCTTCGGGCGGCGGCCCAGCGCGTCTGGGGGCCGCCCCCGGAGGAGTGCCGACTGATTGAAAAATTCACTATCAGATGTGAGGCGGGACACACCACGGGGTATTGATCGTCCAACTCGGGGGCCGCTCCTAACCGCGAGGTGATCTCGTGTACCGACAGGTCCTCGATCCCGTGGCCGACTCGCTCGGCTGGAGCTCGCTGGTCGCCGCGCTGCCGCTGGCGGTGCTGTTCGTCCTGCTCGGCGCCCTGCGAATGCGCGCCTGGCTGGCGTCCCTGATCGCGCTGGCGGTCTCCCTGGCCGTCGCGATCTGGACGTACGGGATGCCGGCCGGGCAGGCGTTCCTCGCCGGCGGCGAAGGCGCCGCGTTCGGCTTCTTCCCCATCCTGTGGATCGTCATCAACGCGCTGTGGGTCTACAACATCACGGTCGCGACCGGCCACTTCGACGTGCTGCGCCGGACGTTCGCGCGGGTCAGCGACGACCAGCGGCTGCAGGCGATCCTGATCGCGTTCTCCTTCGGCGCGCTGCTGGAAGCGCTTGCCGGGTTCGGCACCCCGGTCGCGGTCACCTCCGTGATGCTGATCGCGCTCGGCTTCGAGCCGCTGAAGGCCGCCGTCCTCGCGCTCACCGCCAACACCGCGCCCGTCGCGTTCGGCGCGATGGCCACGCCGATCCTCACGCTCGGGAAGGTCACCGGCCAGTCCAGCGACACGCTCGGCGCCATGGTCGGCCGCCAGACCCCGATCCTCGCCGTGTTCGTCCCGCTGATCCTGGTGCTGATCGCCGACGGCCGGCGCGGCGTCCGCGAGACGTGGCCGACCGCGCTGCTCTGCGGCGCCGCGTTCGGCGTCGCGCAGTACGCCACCGCCAACTTCCTCTCGGTGCCGCTCGCCGACGTCGTCGCGTCGCTGGTGTCGGCCGCCGCGGTCGTCCTCGCCGTCCGGCTGCGCCGCCCGCACGCCCCGGCCCGCCCGGTGATCGCCGGCGGCGCCGCCGACGAGCCCACCCCGGAGTTCGCCGCCCGCGCCGGCCGCGGCGGAACCGCCGGCGCGGCCCCCGCCGACGCGCGGGCCGACGTCGTCCGCGCCTACGCCCCCTACGCGATCATCATCGCGGTGTTCGTCGTCTGCCAGATCGACCAGGTGAAGGAGTGGCTGAACGGCGCGACGCAGACGGTCGGCTGGCCCGGCCTGCACATCACGAGCGCGTCCGGCAAGCCGTCGACGCTGCCGACGTTCACCCTCAACTACTTCACCACGCCCGGCACCCAGATGCTCGCCGCGGGCCTCCTCACCATGATCGCGCTGCGCGTCGGCGCGGCCCGGGCGCTGCGCGCCTACGGCACCACGCTCGTCCAGCTCCGCTGGGCGATCGTCACCGTGATGGCGGTGCTGGCCCTCGCGTTCGTGATGAACGCCTCCGGCCAGACCGTCACCCTCGGCACCTGGATGGCGGGCGCCGGCGGCGCCTTCGCCGTGCTGTCCCCGGTCCTCGGCTGGCTCGGCACCGCCGTGACCGGCTCGGACACCTCGTCCAACTCCCTGTTCGGCGCCCTGCAGATCACCGCCGCGAACAAGGCCGACCTGTCGCCCGTCCTGATGGCCGCCACCAACAGCTCCGGCGGCGTCCTCGGGAAGATGGTGTCCCCGCAGAACCTCGCGATCGCCGCGGCCGCCGTCGGCCTGGACGGCCGCGAGGGCGACATCTTCCGCCGCGTCGTGCTGTGGAGCCTGCTGTTCCTGGCCGGGATGTGCGTGCTGTCGGGGCTCCAGTCCACCGGGGTGCTGTCGTGGATGGTGCCGTGACGGCCCTACTGGCGGTAGCCCTCGACCTCGCTCGCCGGGCGCACGTGCGCGTCCTCGGGGTTCTGCCCCGCCTCGATCCGGGCGCGCCGCTGGCGCAGCAGGTCCCAGCACTGGTCGAGGGCCACCTCCAGCTCCCGCAGCCTCCGTCTCGCGTCCTCACCGGTGGTCTCGGAGCGTTCATGCGCCTGCCGGAGGGCGTGCTCCTCGTCGATGAAGTCGTTGATGCGGTCGAGGATCGCCTTCTCGTCCATGAAAAGCCTCCCGATGGCGGTTTTCCCGCGTGGTGGGGTCCACAAGGTGTCAACAGGTGAGATCGTGGCATATACGGGCGTCCCCACGGTAGGCGGCGCCCCGGTCCCGAAGGGCGAGGAGCGGATGACGGTCTGGCGGATCACCGGCGGCGAGGGCGGTCCCGGCGGGGCGCGCCCGGAGCGCACCGCTCCCCGTTACGACGTCGTGGAGCTCGACACCCCGCTGCTGCGCATCGAGGGCGCCGCGGACGCCCCGTGGCTGCGGATGGCGGGCGAGGTCGACGTCTCCAACGCGAGCGACCTCAAGCGCGCCCTGCGCGCCGCCCGCTCCCGGGTCGACGGGGACCTGCACCTCGACCTCGCCCGCGTCGACTTCATCGACGTCGCGGGCCTGCGCGCCCTCACCCTCGCGGCCCGCGACCTCGCCGAACGCGAGGGCCTGCTGATCCTGCACTCGGTCACCGCGCACATCGACAAGCTCGTCCGCCTGATCGGCTGGGACGCGGTGCCCGGCCTGGAGCTGCACTGCCGCCTGCGCCCCTGACCGGGCTCGTCCCGGCTCAGGAGTCCGCGAGGCGGGCCATGGCCGCGCGGCGCTCCGGCGGGATGAGGGGCGGCTTGCCGGTCGTCCACGTGACGTCGAGGGCGACGGCGCGGAACCGCCAGCCCTCGGGCGTGCGGACGGCCTCCGCGTCGTAGTGCCCGCCGGACACGAACGTCTCGCCGAGGCGGTCGGCGCGGGCCTCCTGCGTGGACGCGAGGTGCACATGGGTGTGGACGGCGCTCCAGCGCACCGCGGCCCGGTCGCCGTCCAGCGCGATCTCCGGGATGCCGGCGAGGTGCTGGGTCCGGCCGAAGTTGTCCATGGCCAGGTCCATCCCTTCGGAGGCATGACCCTTGTACGCGCCGACGGGGTAGCGGAACTCGACGTCGTCGGTGAAGAACGCCCGCGCCCACGCCGCGTCGAAGGGGTGCGCCTCCGGGTTCCGCTGGCGGTCGTCGATCGAGCCGAAGAACCGGGCGACCAGCTCGGTGAGCTCCGCGCGGTCGGCCAGCGCCGACACCCGGTCCGCCAGTTCCTTGTCGTTCATCGTCTTCTCCTTCGTCCGGGAACACGATCGACGTTAGGAGCGGGCCGACCGGGCGGGCATCCGTCACCCGACCGGTCGGGCGGGGGTCACGCGGGTCCCGCCGGCCCCGTCGCCGCGCCCCGGTTGGGAGCCGGTGCCGGGCGGGCGCCGGGGCGCCGCGCGCGTGCGGGGGAGCGGCGCGCCGCCGCGGCGGACGCGAGCGGGACGGCCGGGACCGCGGGCGCCTCCGCCTCGCCGGGCCCGGTCGGCAGCGACCGTACCCAGGCGGGCGTTCGCGTCTCCTTGACCGAGACGCGGACGCGCCGGTAGGCGGCGGCCTCGCAGGTGCGGTTCTGCGCGATGACCTCCCGGTAGAACCACTCCGAGGCGATCAGGGCCAGGGCCCCGGCGGAGCCGCGCAGGGCCTCCTTGAGGGCCCCGGCCTCCAGCAGCCGGAACGGCAGGTTGACCGCGCTGCCGGCCACGCCATGTCGGTCGTAGTGCACCTCCCCGGCGTGCACCGCGGCCCGCAGCCGGAAGCGGGCGCCGGGCGCGGCGGCGCCGTTGTGCCGTTCGAGGCACGCCGCGAGCCGCGCCGGGAACGGCCCGGCGAGGTGCTCCTTCGGCACCGCGGGGTCGACGAGGACCAGGGCCCCGTCGCCCCGGTCCTCGCAGGTGAAGTGCTCCTCGGGCACCCGCGACTCGGCCAGGGCCGTCTCCAGGGCGCGGAACATGGCGTCGCGGACGGTGAGCTGGTCCCAGTTCGCCCGGCCGCCGAACTTCTCGACGTCCACGCAGACGATGGACCGGTGCAGCGCGAACGGCACCTCGCGAGTACCGTGCATGTGCTCATGCTGATGCACAGTCTTATGCACGTGCATGAGGAGCATGGTAGGGCACGCGGTGCCGTCCGGCCCAGGGTTACCGGCGGGTCAGGACGCCAGCAGGGCGGCGAGGAGGCGGGCCCGGATCCCGTCGTCGCCCTCCCGCGCCGGATGCCACGGGCAGGCGATGTCGAGGGCGGCGAGGCGGCCGGTGGCCTTGACCCGACTCACGGCCGCCACGACGGCGTCGAACGACGGGCCGTTCCCGACCGGGAACCGCAGCCCCGGCAGCTCCGCCTTGTCGATCACGTCCACGTCGATGTGCAGGACGAGCGGGCCGTCCGGCAGGTCGACGTCGTCCACCGGGCAGCGGCGGACCCGGGACGAGGCGAGGAACTCGGCCTCCGCCGGGTCGAGGTCGCGGGCGTCCACGAGCACGGCCCGGTCCTCCGGCAGCGGCCGCAGCCCCAGCGGCGACGACAGCAGCTCGGGGTGGTCGCCGAGGATCTGCCGCAGCGGCATCCCGCCGATGTACCCGGAGGTGGTGGTCTCCGGCGTCTGGACGTCGCCGTGCGCGTCGAACCACACGATCGAGGCGTCCACGCCGGCGCGCTGCACCCCCGCGAGGACGGCCTCGGAGACCAGGCAGTCGCCGGACACCACCGACGGGACCCCGCCGTCCGCGACCTGCGCGGCGACCTCGGCGGCGACGCGCTCGTACAGCGCGCCGATCCGCGCCCAGACGTCGCCGCCGGGAAGCTCGCTCGCGACCGTGACCACCTCGGCTTCGGGGAGCGGGAACGACGTGCCGGGGAGGCGTTCGTCCTGGTGGTAGGGGACCAAGGTAATCGTCATGCGCACACAGTAGAGCGGCCCCGCCCGGAGAACCGGGCGGGGCCGTGGCCTGGGGCCGGCGCGTCAGCGCTTCTTGCCGCCGGCGGTCGCCTTCAGGTAGTCGCGGTTCAGGTTCCCGATCACGTCGAGCTTGATGCCCTTCGGGCAGACCGCGACGCACTCGCCGGTGTTGGTGCAGCCGCCGAAGCCCTCGTCGTCGTGGGTGTCCAGCATCGACACGACGCGGTCCCAGCGCTCCGGCTGGCCCTGCGGCATGAGGCCGAGGTGGGTGACCTTCGCGCCGAGGAACAGCGACGCCGAGCCGTTCGGGCAGGCCGCGACGCAGGCGCCGCAGCCGATGCACTCGGCGGCCTCGAACGCGCGGTCCGCGTCCGGCTTCGGGACGGGCGTGGAGTGCGCCTCCGGGGCGGTGCCGGTCGGCGCGGTGATGTAGCCGCCCGCCTGGATGATCCGGTCGAACGCGGACCGGTCCACCACCAGGTCCTTGACCACCGGGAACGCCTTGGCGCGCCACGGCTCGACGTCGATGACCTCGCCGTCCTTGAACTTGCGCATGTGCAGCTGGCAGGTGGTGGTGCGCTCCTCGGGGCCGTGCGGGGTCCCGTTGATGACCAGCGAGCACATGCCGCAGATGCCCTCGCGGCAGTCGTGGTCGAACGCCACCGGCTCCTCGCCGTCGGCGATGAGCTTCTCGTTGAGGACGTCCAGCATCTCCAGGAACGAGGCGTCTGGGGAGATGTCGTCGAGCTTGTACTCGACCATCTTCCCCTTGTCCTGGGGGCCGCTCTGGCGCCAGACGCGCAGTGTGAGCTTCATGATTACTTGTACGACCTCTGCGTCGGGTGGACGTATTCGAAGTTCAGGTCCTCCTTGTGGAGGACGGGCTGCTCGCCCTCGCCGGCCCATTCCCAGGCGGCGACGTAGCCGAAGTTGTCGTCGTCGCGCTTGGCCTCGCCGTCCTCGTCCTGGCTCTCGGCGCGGAAGTGGCCGCCGCATGACTCGGTGCGGTGCAGGGCGTCGATCACCATCAGCTCGGCGAGCTCGAAGAAGTCGGCGACGCGGCCGGCCTTCTCCAGCTGCTGGTTGAGCTCCTCGCCCTTGCCGGTGACCTTGACGCGCTTCCAGAACTCGTCCCGCAGCGCCGGGATGAGCTCCAGGGCCTTGCGCAGGCCCTCCTCGGTGCGCTCCATGCCGCAGTACTCCCACATGATGTGGCCGAGCTCGCGGTGGAAGGAGTCGACGGAGCGGTCCCCGTCGATCGACAGGAACTTCTCGATGCGCGACGTCACCCGCTCCTCGGCCGCGGCGATGCTCTTCTCGTCGACCGGCGGGAGGGCGTTGCGGGCGATGTAGTCGTTGATGGTGTTCGGCAGCACGAAGTAGCCGTCGGCGAGGCCCTGCATCAGCGCGGACGCGCCGAGCCGGTTCGCGCCGTGGTCGGAGAAGTTCGCCTCGCCGATCACGAACAGGCCGGGGATCGTCGACTCCAGGTCGTAGTCGACCCACAGCCCGCCCATCGTGTAGTGCACGGCCGGGTAGATGCGCATCGGCGTGTCGTACGGGTTCTCGCCGGTGATGCGCTCGTACATCTCGAAGAGGTTGCCGTACTTGGCCTCGACCTTGTCGCGGCCGAGCCGCTCGATCGCGTCGGCGAAGTCGAGGTAGACGCCGAGGCCGCCGGGGCCGACGCCGCGTCCCTCGTCGCAGACGTTCTTGGCGGCGCGGGAGGCGATGTCGCGGGGGACCAGGTTGCCGAAGGACGGGTAGATGCGCTCCAGGTAGTAGTCGCGCTCGTCCTCGGGGATGGCGGACGGCTTGCGGGTGTCGCCGGCCTTCTTCGGCACCCAGACGCGGCCGTCGTTGCGCAGCGACTCCGACATCAGGGTCAGCTTGGACTGGTGGTCGCCGCTGACCGGGATGCAGGTCGGGTGGATCTGGGTGTAGCACGGGTTGGCGAACAGCGCGCCGTGCCGGTGCGCGCGCCAGGACGCGGTGACGTTCGAGCCCATCGCGTTGGTGGACAGGAAGTACACGTTCCCGTAGCCGCCGGACGCCAGCACCACCGCGTCGGCGGTGTAGTGCTTGATCTCGCCGTTGATCAGGTTGCGGACGACGACGCCGCGCGCCCGGCCGTCCTCCATGATCAGGTCGAGCATCTCGTGCCGCGGGTACAGCTCCACGTTCCCGGCGTCGACCTGCCGCATCAGCGCCTGGTAGGCGCCGAGCAGCAGCTGCTGGCCCGTCTGGCCGCGGGCGTAGAACGTGCGGGACACCTGCGTGCCGCCGAACGAGCGGTTGTCGAGCAGGCCGCCGTACTCGCGGGCGAACGGGACGCCCTGCGCGACGCACTGGTCGATGATCTGCGTGGAGATCTCGGCGAGGCGGTGCACGTTGGACTCGCGGGAGCGGAAGTCGCCGCCCTTGACCGTGTCGTAGAACAGCCGGTGCACGCTGTCGCCGTCGTTGCGGTAGTTCTTCGCGGCGTTGATGCCGCCCTGGGCGGCGATCGAGTGGGCGCGGCGCGGGCTGTCCTGGAAGCAGAACTGGATGACGTGGTAGCCGGCCTCGCCGAGGGTGGCTCCGGCCGAGCCGCCCGCCAGGCCCGTGCCGATGATGATGATCTTCTTCTTGCGGCGGTTGGCCGGGTTGACCAGCTTGGCCTCGAACTTGCGGGTCGTCCAGCGGTCCTCGATCGGGCCCTTGGGCGCCTTGGCGTCGGCGATCGGCTCGCCGGACTTGTAGAAGCTGTCGCTCATGTCAGCTCACCCATCCGAAGGTGACGGAGATCGGGACGGCGATGAAGCCGAGGGTCACGACCCCGGCGACGCCGCCGGCGAGGAGCCGCAGCGTGCCGTTGCTGCGGGGGCTGCGCAGACCCAGGGTCTGGAACGCGCTCCAGATGCCGTGGTTGAGGTGCAGGCCGACCAGCAGGACCGCGAGGACGTACCAGACGGTGATGTACCAGCGGGAGCCGTCGAAGTCGGCGATGACCCGGTCGTAGGGGGTGGCGTCGGACCCCAGCGGGTTCACCGCGAAGAAGGTGAGGTCCAGCAGGTGCCAGATGACGAACAGCGCGATGATGACGCCGCCGTACCGCATCGTGTGGGTGGCGTAGCCCTGCGCGTGCGACTTCTTCTTCGCCTGGTACTTGACGGGCCGTGCGCTCCCGGCGCGGCGGGCCAGCGACACCGCCGACCAGATGTGCAGCACGACCGACACCGTGAGCACGATCTCCAGGATCGTCAGCAGCGTCCGGTGCGGGACGGCGGGCTCGCCCATCGTGCGCAGCCAGTGCGCGTAGTGGTCGAAGTCGCTCTCACCGAGGAAGATCTTCAGGTTCCCGATCATGTGCGCGATCAGGAACAGCACCAGGATTGCGCCGGTCACGGCCATGACGGCCTTCTTGCCGACGGTCGATCGGTAGATCGCAGGTATCGCTATAGCCACGTCGCGAACGGTATGTCCAATTTGGACAAGAGCGCCAAGTCATCAGCGCACTCAATCCGATAGCCGCAGGCTATGAACCGAGCCGGGACGGGCCTCCCCGTGCCGTGGGCCCTCCATGATCGTGAGTGAGTTCACAGAGAGTTCGGGAACCGGGCCGCGCAGTGACGCAGACGACATTGACCCCGGCGCCGCCGGTGTGCGGTCAGGACGCCGCCGTGGCGCGGATCACGACGCGGTGGCCTGCCGGGACAGCAGCAGCACCGCCAGGTCGTCGGTCAGGGCGTCCCCGTTGAGGCGCTCCACCTCGGTCACCAGCTCGTCGATCAGCGACCGCCCGGTGGCGCCCCTGCCGCGCGCCCCGCGCGCCAGCTCGACGAGGCCGTCGGTGCCGAGCCGGGTGGAGCCCGCGCCGACCCGTCCCTCGATCAGGCCGTCGGTGTAGAGCATCAGCCCCCACGACTCGCCGAGGTCGATCTCCGTCGTCGGCCACTCCGCGCCCGGCACCAGGCCGAGCGCCGGGCCGTGCGCGTACTCCGGCAGCGCCGCGACCTCGAAGCCGCCGTCCGGCTCGTCGCGGAACAGCAGCGGCGCGGGATGCCCGGCCAGGTGCATCCGCGCGGTCCGCCGGGACGGCGCGATCGTGATCATGCAGAGGGTGGTGAAGATCTCCTCGCTGCGCCGCTCGTGCCCGAGGACGGTGTCGAGGGTGCCGAGCAGCTGCTCGCCGGTGTGCCCGGCCAGCACCAGCGTCCGCCACGCCATCCGCAGCTGGACGCCGAGCGCCGCCTCGTCCGGGCCGTGCCCGCACACATCGCCGATCATCAGGTGGACGGCGCCGCCCTCGGTCTGCACCGTGTCGTAGAAGTCGCCGCCGAGCAGCGCCCGCCGCCGGCCCGGCCGGTAGCGGGTGTGGTGCCGCAGGGCGGGGTCGTCGATCAGCGGGACGGGCAGCAGCCCGCGCTCCAGCCGCGCGTTCTCGCGGCCCAGGATGCGCGCCTCCACCAGCCGCCGCTCGGTCTCCTCCGACCGCTTGCGCTCTATGGCATAGCGCACCGCGCGGGCCAGCAGCGGGCCGTCGACCTCCTGCTTGACCAGGTAGTCCTCGGCGCCGGCGGCGACCGCGCGGACGCCGAGGCCCGCGTCGTCCAGACCGGTCAGCACCACCACCGCGGCCGTCCCGGACATGTCGAGCACCTGCCGCAGCCCGTCCAGCCGGTCGATCCCCGGCGCCGACAGGTCCACGACGATGCACTGCGTGCGGCGGGTCAGCCGGCGCCGCGCGGTCGGCAGGTCCGCCGCGACGGTGATCAGCGCGTCCAGGCCGCTGTCGGCGAGCATCTTCTCGACCATCAGCACGTCGGCGGGGTCGTCGTCGATGAGGAGCAGGTCGACCCTGTCCTCGGCCCCTGGCGTGAAGGGATGCGTCTGGTGACTGATAGTGCTCACTAAGCTTCCGGAAAAGTCGGGGCTGGCGACGGCACTGGCAACGGCCGGACCGTTCCGGTTATTCCTGCGGTGGCAGGACGCAAGGACCGGACCGCACCGGGGGAGCGGCATCTGCCTAGCCGCCGCGGTCCCGGCTCGGGGAGCCGAGGAACCTCGCTCCCATGCCCTCCGACCTTAGCGTGTCCCCGCGTTCCCGCGCACCCCTGTGATCGTCCGCGAGGCGGGTCCCGGACGGCCCGGAACCCCTCCCCGGCGCGCTGACCCCGGGTCCCGCCGGACCCCGGCGCGGGGCAGAAAATCGTTCGAACTTCCGGGGGGTCGCCGCATATCTTCGTCCGGTGAAACCGTTGCCGGAGAAAGATCCAGGCAGCCCCGACCACCGATCTCCCGCCCGCTACCTGCTCTGGCTGCTGCGCGCCGAATGGCGCGGCGTGCTGGCCGGGGGCCTGCTCGGGGTCGGCTGGATGCTCAGCCAGGCGCTGATGCCCGCCGCGATCGGCCGCGCCATCGGCGAGGGCGTCGCCGGCCGCGACGACCGCGCGCTGCTGGTCTGGACGGCGGTGCTGCTCGCCCTCGGCGGCGCGCAGGCCGCGACCGGGATCCTCAGGCACCGGCGCGCGGTCTTCCTCTGGCTGTCGTCGGCGTACCGGACCGTCCAGATCGTCACCCGGCACGCGACCCGGCTGGGCGCGACGCTGCCGAGGCGGCTCGGCGCGGGCGAGGTCGTGAGCATCGGCCTGTCCGACGTCGCGCACCTCGGCGACGTCGTCGACATCGTGTGCCGCGGCTCCGGCGCCGTCGTCGCGATCGTCGTGGTGGCGGCCGTGCTGCTCGCGACCGCGCCGCAGCTCGGCCTCGTCGTGCTGGTCGGCGTCCCGCTCGTGCTGCTGCTCGCGGCGCCGCTGCTGCGCCCGTTCCGCGAGCGCGAGGAGGCGCACCGCGAGCTGGTCGGCGAGCTGAACGGCCGCGCCACCGACCTCGTGGAGGGCCTGCGGATCCTGCGCGGCATCGGCGGCGAGCGGCTGTTCTCCGGCCGGTACCGCGCCCTGTCCGGCCGGGTCCGCGACGCCGGCGTCGCCGCGGCCCGCGCCGAGTCCCGGATCTCCGGGGCCGAGGTGCTCCTGCCCGGCCTGCTGATCGCCGCCGTGACCTGGGCCGGCGCGCACTACGTGGCGCGCGGCGAGATCGGCGTCGGCGACCTGGTGGCCTGCTACGGCTACGCGGTCTTCCTGATCGTCCCGCTGCGGACGATCGGCGAGGCCGCCGGCAAGATCACCAAGGGGCTGGTGGCGGCGCGGCGCGTCGTCCGGCTGCTCGACCTGGAGCCCGCGCCGGACGGCGGCACCGCCCGCCCGGCCGGGCCCGCCGAGCTCGTCGACATCGCGTCCGGCCTGGTGGTACGGCCCGGGCGGGTCACCGCGATCGCCGCCGCGCAGCCCCGCGACGCGCAGGCGATCGCCGACCGGCTCGGCCGGTACGCGCCCGGCGACGTCGACTTCGCCGGCGTCCCGCTGCGCGAGGTCGCCGGGATCCGCCGCCGCGTGCTCGTCGCGGTCAACGAGGACCGGCTGTTCGCCGGCACGCTCGCCGAGGCCCTCGCGCCGCCCGGCACGTCCGCCGCCGTGCTCGACGGGGCGCTGCGCGCGGCGTCCGCCGAGGACATCGCCGCCGCGTCCGGCCTGGACCGGCACGTCGCCGAGGCGGGCCGGGAGTTCTCCGGCGGGCAGCGGCAGCGGCTCCGGCTGGCCCGGGCGCTCGCCGCCGACCCCGAGGTGCTGGTCCTCGTGGAGCCGACCAGCGCCGTCGACGCGCACACCGAGGCGCGCATCGCCGAGCGGCTCGGCGAGGCGCGGGCGGGCCGCACCACCGTCGTGTGCACGACCAGCCCGCTGATGCTGGACCGCGCGGCGCACGTCGCGTTCGTCGAGGACGGGCGGGTCGTCGCCGAGGGCACCCACCGCGACCTGCTGCGGACCGAGCCGCGCTACGCCGCGGCCGTCACCCGCGGCGAGGCCGCCCCGCGCCACTGACCGGACGACCCCCCACCGACACCCACCGACCACCCGACCACCGGACCGCTGTACGGAAGGGCCCGAGAACCGTGAGCACCGAGATCCTGCCGGTCGCGGAGCCCGCGCAGGTGCGGGCGTACGCGCGCCGCGTCGCGCTGCGGCACCCGCGCGCCCTCGCCGGGACGCTGGCGCTGCACGGCCTCGCCGCCGTCGCGGGCCTCGTCGCGCCCCGGCTGCTCGGCGAGCTGGTCGAGGGCGTCCGCGACGGGACCGCCCACATCGACACCACCGCGCTCGCCATCGCCGGCTTCGTGATCGTCCAGGGCGTGCTGACCCGGTACGCCTACTTCACCTCCGCCCGCCTCGGCCAGCGCGTCCTCGCCGAGCTGCGCGAGGAGTTCGTCGACCGGCTGCTCGGGCTGCCGCTGTCGGCCGTCGAGCGGGCCGGCACCGGCGACCTCGTCACCCGCGCGTCCCGCGACGTCGACACGCTCGGCACCTCGCTGCGCGAGGCCGTCCCGGAGACCCTCGTCGCGATCGTCGTCGGCGCGTTCACCTTCGGCGCGCTGCTGGTCAACGGCCCGCTGGTCGCGCTGCCGTGCCTGGTCTCCGTCCCGCTCCTGTGGGGCGTCATGCGCTGGTACCTGCCGCGCTGCCGGGACGGCTACCTGCGCGAGAACGCCTCGTGGGCGCTGATCGCCGACGGCCTCGCCGAGACCGTGCACGGCGCCCGGACCGTCGAGGCGTTCGGCCTCGCCGAGCGCCGGCACGCCCGCGGCGACGCCGACATCGCCCGCTCCTACGCCGCCGAGCGGTACACGCTGCGGCTGCGGACCGTGCTGTTCCCGGTCGCCGAGTTCGGGTTCGTGCTGCCGGTCGCGACGACCCTGCTGTTCGGCGGCCTGTTCTACGCGCACGGGATGGCCTCGCTCGCGCAGGTGACCGCCGCGACCCTGTACGTCCAGCAGCTGATCGAACCGGTCGACATGCTGCTGTCCCGGCTGGACGAGCTCCAGCTCGGCGGCGCGTCCCTGGCCCGGCTGCTCGGCGTCGGGAACGTCCCGCCGGACCGCGAGGCGGGCACCCGTCGCCCGGACGGCGAGCGGCTCACCGCGCGGGACGTCCGCTACTCCTACCGGGCGGGCCGCGACGTCCTGCACGGCGTGGACCTCGACCTGCGGCCGGGGGAGCGGCTGGCGATGGTCGGGCCGAGCGGCGCGGGCAAGTCGACGCTGGGCCGCCTGCTCGCCGGGATCGACGGGCCCCGCTCCGGCGCGGTCACGGTCGGCTCGGACGCGCCCGTCCCCCTCGTCGAGCTGCCCCTCGACGAGCTGCGCGGCCACGTCGCGCTCGTCACGCAGGAGCACCACGTGTTCCGGGGCACGCTCCGCGAGAACCTGGCGATGGCCCGCCCGGACGCCTCCGACGCGCGGATGCGCGAGGTCCTCGCGACCGTCGACTGGGACGGCCCCGGCCTGGACGCCGAGGTCGGCGAGGGCGGCGCGACGCTGTCGCCCGCGCAGGCGCAGCAGCTCGCGCTGGCCCGGCTCGTCCTCGCGGACCCGCACACGCTGGTGCTGGACGAGGCGACGTCGCTGCTCGACCCGCGGGCCGCGCGGCGGCTGGAGAGCACGCTCGCCGCCGTCCTGGACGGCCGGACCGTCGTGGCGATCGCGCACCGGCTGCACACCGCGCACGACGCCGACCGCGTCGCCGTCGTCGAGGACGGCCGGATCACCGAGCTCGGCACCCACGACGAGCTGCTCGCCGAGGACGGCTCCTACGCCGCCCTCTGGGACTCGGCGACGCACCGCGAGCTCGCCGAGGCCTGGGACGACGTCGAAGCCGACCGCGCCGTGCGGGTCGCGGTGCTGACCGGTGCGGGAGGGC